>NZ_JBFAWG010000019.1:0-130200 GCF_040680215.1 Streptomyces sp. NPDC052107 | reverse complement strand
CTCGACACCTCGAAGCGTGAAGAACGGCCGTCCTGCTGTCCCGAGAACGAACCAAGATCAGCGGGTCAGGTGAACGGCCGAGGTTAAACACCAAGGTGAGACCTTGTGGGAGTACCGGCACGGCTGCTGGGGACCGGAACTGGGCCACCCGCACACCGGGGACGAGCAGGAGGTGTGCCGGGGGCTCGAGCATGGCTCCTGCCGGGTCTCGGACGACGGCAGGCTGGTGTGGGCGCACATCGTGACCCAGCCGGAGAAGGACCACTGGGAGGAACACTGGGTCGTGCTGGACGCCCTCGACGGACGCGAGCTGGCCACGCTGCCGCTGGACAGCGTCGCCGCCGGATCGCACCACCTCTCCCACCCGGACGGCGTTCACATGGGCCTGTGCATCGGCATGGGTCAGGACGGCATCCTGCTGCACTGGGCACGCTGGGACGGCAAGGAACTGACCGGCTGGGATCTGAACGAGACCATGGACCGCATCCTGATGGACGTCCACGCAGGACACGAGGGCTTCCTGACGTCCGAGCACTACGGCGCGGACCTGCGCCTGCACGCACTCGACGGCACCGTGCTCGCCGAGAGACCGGCCGAGCCGGCCGACGAGGAGGACCCGCACTCCTGGAACTACTTCTGCGGCTTCGTCGACGCCGACATCGTCATCGGCTCGACGGTCGACTCCGACGAGGACGAAGAGAACAACCGCCACTGGATCCTCGACGCCCACACCTTGGAGATACGTGGGACCGTGACCTATCCCCAGGGGCCCGCCGGCGCGGAGGTGCGCCCGCTCGGCGACGGGACCTGGCTCACCTACGACGCCGGCACCGAGACGCTCAGCCGCTGGACGCTACAGGCACGTTGAAAGACCGACGGCGCCGGTCCCGACCGACCAGGGCCCGGGCCGGCCCGACCGGACGGTGTCATCCGCCGGCGCGAGACGATGTGTGTCCTCCTGCGCAAGGATCCCCGAGCCCTCACAGCGGCTGGCTGGCGAGGGCCGCCAGGTAGGTGCCGTACAGCAGGGACACGGCCGTGAGGCCGCCGCACACCAGGCGGGCCCGGCCCGACGGGTTTGCGCGCCACGGCCGTACCAGGGCGCGGGCCGGCGGGATGAGCAGGGGGAACGCCGGAAGGAGAAAACGCGGCTTGGACGAGAAGGGCCCGGCCACCGCGACCGCCAACAGCAGCAGCATGCCCGCGAAGACCACCAGCGGCAGCGGGGCGCGCTCCAGACACAGCACGCAGAACGACACGATGCCGGCCACGACGAGGACCACGGACACCGGATAGGTCACCCAACTGCCCTGCAACGGCATCGACTCCAGAAACCGCAGGGGCCCGACCGCGAGGTCCAGGCGGGAGTTCCAGGCACTCTGCACCTGCAGGTAGCCGTGCCACGGGTCACCGGTCTGCCGTCCCACCCACAGCACATAACCCGCCCAGCCCAGTGGACCGAGGACCGTGCCGACCAGGAGTCCCGGGGAGGCGCGCCCACGCTGCCGTACGACCTCGTGCGCGGCCGCTGCGGCGACGGCCGCGGCGACCGCGATACCGTTCGGGCGTGCGAGGCCCGCCAGCAGAGCCAGCGAGCCCGCGGCCAGCCAGCGGTGGCGCAGCACGGCGTACAGGGACCAGGCGGCACAGGCGGTGAACAGCGGTTCGGTGTAGGCCAGGGTGAGGGCGACCGACTGCGGCAGTACGGCCCACAGGGCGACGACGGCGGTGGCGGCCGGCCGTCCGTAGAGGTGATGGGTGATCGTGTAGATGCCGTACGCGGCGAGCAGCGCGAAACCCCAGGCGATCAGCAGCCCGGCCTGCCCGGCGGTCAGGGGGACCAAGCCGCACAGGGCTCGGACGAGCCCCGGATACAGCGGAAAGAACGCCCAGTCGGTCTGGACCGCGCCCGCGCTGGTGATGCGCAGCTGGGTCCCGTAGCCGTGCTCGGCGATGTGCAGGTACCAGACCGAGTCCCACGCATGCACCAGGCTCTTCCCGAACGGGCGGCCGGCCACCGCGTCGACCACGATCAGCAGGACGATCCCGGCGAGCCGGACGGCCCCGAAGACGGCGAGGGCCAGGAGAACGCCCGGGGCACCCTCCACCCGACCGCGACCGGTCTCACGAGGGCTGTCGGGCGACCGCAGCGCGGGTGGCATGCTCACCCTCCGACCATGAGCGGCCGCAAACCCGAGCGCAATCCGGAACACACCCGGATGGAAGGCCCTCGTACGGAACCCGTCCTTTCCCTCGGCGTCTTCTTCTCGCCGGCCGCGCTCACGGAGCAGGCTGGATCTCCTGCGTTCCCAGAACCATCAGCGGTGCCAGCCGTTCGGCGTCCTCCGTTCCGGGTTCGGCCGTACAGGCCCGTCCTCGACACCTTCTCGAAGACCGTGATCCACGTCGGCCCGACGGGCTCCGGTCAGTGCGGCAAGCTGGTCAACAACACGTTGATGATGAACCACAAAAACGCCCTCGACGTGCTGCGGCCGGCCCGAAGCCTGGCACTGCCCATCGAAGCGCTGCTGGACGTGCTGCGCTCGGGTTCGGCCGTCAGTTTCGCCCTGCAGGCGACCGGACCGTCCGTCACCAGCGCGAACGTCCACCATCCGCAGCCGCTGGAACTGCTCGACATGCAGCTGTTCAGCGGTGCCGTCGAGGACCTGGGCGCGGCGACCGCGCCCGTCATCGAGCGGGCCGTGGCCGGAGCGCGGGAACTGGACGAACCCACCGCGCTGGTGGAAGCCGGTCCGGTCGGCGTGATGGCGTCATGGGTGTCACGGGAGTGCCCTGACAACAGGGCACTCCCGTGACATGGCGTGAGACCCGGAGACCGTCCCGAAAGCGGAAACGGCCCTGACGCCAGGACCGTTTCGGTGGACCTCAGGCCGCGGCGTCGCGCAGTTCCGCCAGGGCGGCCGGTGTCAGATGCCGGTGGCTGTCGTCGGCGTCGAGCAGGACGACCGTGCAGTGGGCGTTGTGCGTGAGCGCCGTGGTGAGGCTGCCGTCGGCGAACTGGGCGAGCGGGCCACGCGGAGAGCGGCCGACGGCGACCGCGCGGGCGCCCACGCGCGCCGCGTGCTGGGCCAGCGCACGGCCGGCGGCCGCGTGATCGCCGACGCTGCCGAGGATCTGACCGGTGGCGGCGATGCCCTGGCCCGCGAGACGGTCCAGGTGGGCTAGCACGGCGGCCCGGGCCTGCTCGATGGTCTCGGTCTCGACGGCCTGCTCCTCGACCACCGCCGTCTGCTGGACATGGACGACTTCCAGCGGGCTGCCGGTGTCGCGTGCGAGGCGGGCCGCCGCGTCCACGATGGCGGCGGCCCGGTCGTGCGCGCCCACGGCGACGATGACCGGCGGGGTGTCCGTGGCGGCCGGGGTGCCGACGGGAGTCAGCGAAAGCGCCATCGGTTCGTTCTCACCAGTGTCCGTCTCGGCCCGGCGCAGCAGGCCGTGCCCGCTGGCCAGGACGGGGACGGCCAGGACGAAGGTGGCGGCGCCGAGGTAGAAGGGCACGCTCAGGTCGGTCGCGTCGGCGAGCTTTCCCGCGACGTACGGCGCCAGGCCGCCGCCGATGAAGCGCAGGAAGCCGTACGCGGAGGAGGCCACCGGGCGCTCCACCGGCGAGACGAGCATGACGGCCTGCGTGGTGAGGGTGTTGTTGATGCCGATGAAGGCACCGCTGACGATGACCGCGACAATGACCACGGCCGGTGTCTGCACGTCGGCGGCGATGACGGCCATCACGACGGCGAGGCCGACGAGATTGGCGTAGAGCACCGGGGCGGTGCCGAAGCGGCCCTGCAGACGCGGGGCGACGAACACGCTGAACAGGGCCACCAGCAGTCCCCAGGCGGTGAAGACCAGACCCAGTTCGTGGGCGCTGAGCTTCATCGGATACGGGGCGTAGCCGAGCATGGTGAAGAAGCCCCAGTTGTAGAGCAGGGCCATGATGCCCATGGTCAGCAGACCGCGGTGGCGCAACGCCTTGAGCGGCGCAATGGGGGAGGTGCGCCGGGCGGGCTTGGGCAGGGACGGTACGAAGGCGAGGGTCGCGACGAGGGCTATCGCCATGAGGACGGCGACGCCGAAGAACGGGCCGCGCCAGCTGATGGCGCCCAACTCGCCGCCCAGCAGCGGCCCTACGGCGATGCCGAGGCCGAGTGCGGTCTCGTAGAGGATGATCGCGCCGCCGAAGCCGCCGCTGGCCGAGGCGACGATGACCGCGAGCGAGGTGGCGATGAAGAGGGCGTTGCCAAGGCCCCAGCCGGCGCGGAAGCCGACGATGCCGTTGATGGAGTCCGAGGAGCCGGCCAGCGCGGCGAAGACCACGATGACGGCCAGGCCGATGACCAGGGTGCGCTTGGCCCCGAACCGGCTGGAGAACCAGCCGACGACCAGCATCGCCACCGCGGTGACGATCAGATAGCTGCTGAACAGGAGCGAGACCTGGCTGGGCGAGGCGTGCAGGCTGTCGGCGAGGGCGGGCAGGATCGGGTCGACCAGGCCGATGCCCATGAACGAGATCACGCAGGCGAATGCCACGGCCCAGACGGCCTTGGGTTGCCGGAACGGGCTGGCGGTCCTTCCTTGCGGTGCGCTCATGAACGCTTCATCTCCAGTTCTGTTCGGGGAGCTTGCGAGGGGACGGGCAGGTTCAGGAACATGCCTGGCGGTCCTGGATCACGCGGGCCAGTGCGGGGAGCGCGATCGCCACGGCGTGCTGCTCCGGCCCGGTCAGCTCCTCCATGAGCTCCGCCAGGGCGTCGGCGCGCTCGGCCCGCCGTTGCCGGAACACCTCCAGGCCGGTGTCGGTCGCCTCCACCAGCACCCCGCGGCCGTCGGTGCGGTCGGCGGTGCGGCGTACCAGCCCCGCGCGTTCCAGGCGGGTGACGAGCTGGGTCATGTTGGGCTGGGAGGCGTTCTCGGCGCGGGCCAGTTCGGTCAGCCGCTGGGGTCCTTCGCGCCCCAGCCGGCCGAGCGCGGACGAGGCCGCGGTGCTCAGGCCGCCGGTCGTGGCGCTCCGGCGCACGTACCGGACGATGTCCTCCACGGCGAGCATCAGGCGCTCGGCCGATGCGTCCACCGGGCCGGCAGAGTCCATAACCTGCTTATGCATAAGGCCATTATGCAGATGTGTGTACTGCACATCAAGTGCGGCCGGCCGGGCGCGTCCGTTCCGGCACCTCCGGATCCCGGCGGCGTCGTGCGACCGTACGCCCAGGCACCGCATCACGAGGAGGAGACCGTGAGCACCTTGGACGCCCTTTCCCACGACGAGCAGTTCGCCGTCAGGACCGTGCGCGCGTTCGTCGACAAGGAGGTGAAGCCCGTCGTCCGGGAGCTCGAACACAGCGACACCTACCCCGAGGCCCTGATCGAGCGGATGAAGAAGCTCGGGATCTACGGGCTCGCCATCCCCGAGGAGTACGGCGGCAACGCGGTCTCCATGCCCTGCTACGTCCTCGTCACCGAGGAACTCTCCCGGGGCTGGATGAGCCTTGCGGGGGCCATGGGCGGCCACACCGTGGTCGCCAAGCTGCTGCTGCGCTTCGGCACCGAGGAGCAGAAGCGCCGCTACCTGCCGAGGATGGCCACCGGCGAGATCCGGGCCACCATGGCGCTGACCGAACCCGGCGGTGGCTCCGACCTGCAGGCCATGCGTACCGTCGCGCGCAGGGACGCCGCCGGCTATGCCGTCACCGGATCCAAGACCTGGATCACCAACTCCCGCCGCGCCCGACTGATCGCGCTGCTGTGCAAGACCGACCCCGGGGCGAGTCCCGCGCACAAGGGCATCTCGATCCTCCTCGTCGAGCACGGCCCGGGCCTCACGGTCTCCCGCGACCTGCCCAAGCTCGGCTACAAGGGCGTGGAGAGCTGCGAGTTGGTCTTCGACGGCTACCGCACCCCGGCCGACGCGGTCCTCGGCGGCGTCGAGGGCGAGGGTTTCGCGCAGATGATGAAGGGACTGGAGACCGGCCGGCTCCAGGTCGCGGCCCGCGCGCTGGGCGTCGGCCGGGCGGCCCTGGAGGACTCGCTCGCCTACGCCCAGGAACGCGAGTCGTTCGGCAAGCCCATCTGGCAGCACCAGTCCATCGGCAACTACCTGGCCGACATGGCGACATCGCTGACCGCCGCCCGCCAGCTCACGCTGTACGCCGCCCGCGAGTCGGACGCCGGCCGACGCGTGGACATGGAGGCGGGCATGGCCAAGCTCTTCGCGTCCGAGACCGCGATGCAGATCGCCCTCAACGCCGTTCGCATCCACGGCGGTTACGGCTATTCGACCGAGTTCGACGTCGAGCGGTACTTCCGGGACGCGCCGCTGATGATCGTCGGCGAGGGCACCAACGAGATCCAGCGGAACGTGATCGCGAGCCAGCTGGTCAAGCGAGGCGGACTGGATGCGTGAGGCCGGCTTCCGCTAGGGCTGAGACGCGCGGGGGACGGATGGCGCATCGGTGACATCGGAGGCCCTTCGTCGCTGGACCTGTCGCCAGCGCGCGGCCTCGTCGTCGGGGACGTCCGGGGAAGCGAAATGGAACGGCACCCCGAGATGGTCGGCCAGGGCCTGTCCTGCCTCGGTGGCGGCAGTGGCCGGCCGGGACCCGTCGGTGCTCTGGTGGACGGTCGCCAGATGTCCTTCCCCGTCCGGCTCCTCCAGGACCGCGACCAGGCACACGAACCAGTCATGGACGGTGTCGCCGTCCCAGACCGCCTCGATCGCGGCCACCCGGCCCGGGTGCGCGGCCGCGCGGGCCGCGAGTGAGGAGACGTCCAGCGGATCGGGCTGCCTGCGTCGCACACGGTCGCCGAGGGCGTCGTACCGGGCGTGGACGACCTCCTCCGCCTCGCGCAGGCCGGCCCCGAGCGGGCGCAGCGCGTCCCAGGCCGCCTTGACCGCCGTGATCACGCGGTCGTGCAGCACCTCCGTGTCGATCTCCCGACGGGCCTGTTCGTCCAGGGAGGACCACCAGCCGCTCATCGCCTCACCAGGACCGATGCCGTGAACTGCCGCATGCGCCGAAGGTACCTCACGCCCTGACAGCCGACAGGGCCCGGCCGATCCGGCAGGGCGCTTTTCGTGTGGATATGGTGGGTACGCGAGTATATGCCCGCGATCCGCTGGGTCGGCAGCGTGGAAGAAGTGATGGCGATGATCTCCGACATGGTTCTGGTGCCCACCAGCGAGGCCACGCTCTCCGGTGACCTTGTGGTCCCGACGGCGGCGCGGGCCGTGGTGCTCTTCGCCCACGGCAGCGGCAGTTCCCGGCACAGTCCGCGCAACCGGATGGTGGCCGCCGAACTGCGCACCGCCGGGCTCGGCACGCTGTTGATGGACCTGCTGAGCGAACGGGAGGAGCGGCACGACGCGCTGACCGGCGAGCACCGCTTCGACATTCCGCTCCTCGGCCGGAGGCTCGTGGCCGCGATCGACTGGATGGACACACAGCCCGACACCCGTGGCCTCCCGGTCGTCCTGTTCGGCGCCAGCACGGGCGCCGCCGCGGCGCTGGTGGCCGCTGCCGAGCGCCCCGACCGGGTGCTGACCGTGGTCTCGCGAGGCGGCCGGCCCGATCTGGCGGGTGACGCCCTGGGACAGGTACAGGCACCGGTGCTGCTCATCGTCGGCGGCCAGGACCAGCAGGTCCAGGAGCTGAACGAGGAAGCGGCCAGGTACCTACGGGTCCCGCACGCCCTGCACATCGTTCCGGGTGCGACCCACTTGTTCGGAGAACCGGGAGCCCTGGAACAGGTCGCAGAGGTGGCCAGGCAGTGGTGCGACGAGCGACTGACCGGGACGACCGCGCAGCAGGACAAGTGACCGCCGGCGCGGATTCCCTGTCAGCTCAGGTCCGGCCTCCCGAAGAACTCGGCGTAGCGGGCCGGCAGCCGGGACAGGAGGTGGTCGATCTGCCCGGCGGGCACCGCGTCGGCCACCGTCGACAGTACGGCGTCCGCGTCCCACTCGGCCGTGCGGGGCCGGGCGCCGGTCTGCACGGACACCCGCCGGAGGAACTCGTCACAGTCGAACGCCTCGGGGCGCCCTCGGTCCAGATGAAGGGCCTCGTCCAGCGGGGCGGGCAACCGAGCCGCCAGTTCGTCGGCCTCTTCCGGGGCGATCCGGGTCGCGAGCACCCACAGGACCGCCTCGCAGACGTGCTCGGTCTCCTCGCGGCTGCGGTACTCGCCCCGGTCGCGGACCTGGGCCAGGAATTCTTCCAGTTGCACGGCGGCCTCCCACTGTCGTCGCAGGCCATCACGGCGAGCTGCACCCTTGCCGTCCACCGCGGCCGGGTCCGGGGTGGCCGACGGACATGGGTGATGTCGTCATTGTAGGTTTTCGGGTGGTCTCAGGCCGGGAGGAAGCGGAGGAAGTTCTCGACATCGGCTCCCACCAGCGGCGTGCCGTGGGCGAAACCGACCGCTCGCAGATCGTGGGGGAGCGGAGCGAGGTTCTCGGTCCGCAGGGCCGCAGCCGGGCGGCGAGAGCGTCCGGGCCGAGGGCCAACTCGCCGCCCGGCTGCGGCCCGAGGACATCTCCGCGATGCGCGCGGCCGTGGACGGCCAGCACGCCGCCACGACCGCAGGCGACGTGCCCGGAGTGATCGCCGCGAACCGGCGTTTCCACTTCGCCCTGCTCGACCCACTGCGACAACGACTGGCCGCTGCGCTTCGTCAAGGCGACGTGCCCGGAGTGATCGCCGCGAACCGGTTCGCCCTGCTCGACCCACTGCGACAACGACTGGCCGCTGCGCTTCGTCAAGCAGCTTCGGGAGGCGCTGGAGCCGCACCCCGCCCTGTCCTACCGCCGCGCCGCGGCCGCCGGTGACCTGGCACGGGCCGAGGCGATCCTCGCCGAGCACGACGGCATCGTCACCGCCTTCGGGAGCGGCGAGACCTCGCATGCGCCACACCTGCTGGCCGAGCACCGTACGGAGGGCCGCGCCGGCTTCCATCGGCTGCTCGGTGCCGCCGAGCGCGAGGCCTGACACGCACGTCGACGAGTCCAGGGCGAATACGGCGGGCGTTCCCGCTCACTGGTGGTGGGGGAAGTTCCGGATTCCCAACGCGTTGCCGTCGGGGGGCGAGGCGAAGCCGGTCGGGTGATTGGCGGCCCGGTCCCGGCTTGGGTGCGGCCTGTCGCGGGCTCCGCCGGAGAGACTGCGGCCATCCCAACGGAGGTGGCGAACATATGCTCAGCGACAGCACAGCGACGATCCTTGCCGAGAGGCCGAGCGTGGCGGCGGTCGTCGCCGGTGCTGCGCGCGTGGCGCAGATCGCGGCGCGGTGCAGCGACGAGACGGAGGCCGCCCGGCGCCTTGCGCCCGAGGTGGTCGAGGCGGTGCGGGAGGCCGGGTTCGCCCGGCACTTCGTCCCCAAGGCCTTCGGCGGTTCGGAAGGCCGGTTCGTGGACATGACCTCGGCGGTGACCCTGGTCGGCGAGGGCTGCGCCTCGGCCGCCTGGGCCGCCTCGCTGTCCGCCCACACGGCCCGGTACGGCGCGTACCTGCCTCCGGAGGGACAGGCGGTGATGTGGGGCGACGGGCCGGACGCCCTCATGGCGGGCGCGCTCATGCCGGCCGGGAAGGCCGAGCCCGTCTCCGGTGGCTGGCGGCTCAGCGGTGAGTGGAAGTACATCAGCGGAGTGCGCTTCGCCGACTGGGTCTTCGCCTGCTCCGCCGTACCCGGCGAGGTGGGCCCCGACGGCCGCGGCGAGGTGCGGTTCTTCGCGGTGCCGCAGGCGGACGTCACCGTGAAGGACACCTGGTTCACACTGGGCATGCGCGGGACCGGCAGCGACACCATGGTCCTGGACGACGTCTTCGTGCCCGAGTATCTGACCCTGTCGAGGTTCGACCTCAACGCGGGTCGGGCCACGGCCTCCGAGGCCCGCTGCCACACGGTCCCGGTGAACGAGGTGAACGCGCTGCCGCTCGCCGTGCCCGTGGTGGGTGCCGCGCGGGGCGCGGTGCGGGCCGCCGCCGGGCAGAACGTCCGGCGGGTCGACCGGCGAGGCACCCCGCTGCGCGAGAAGCCGTCGGTGCAGATCGACCTGGCGCGCTCGGCCGCGGAGGTGGACGCCGCGGAACTCCTCGTCCAGCGGGCCGCTCGGGTCGCCGACGGCACTGAGGAGACCCAGGAGGGCGAGGCGGCGGTCCGCGGCCCACGCGACTTCGCGCTGGCGGTCGAGCTGTCGGTGTCGGCCGTCGAACGGCTCTTCCGGGGAACCGGGACAACAGGTCATTTCGATTCCGACCCGGTCCAGCGGTTCTGGCGCGACGTCAACACCGCCGCCTCCCACATGATCTTCTCCTTCGAGACCACAGGGACGGCCTACGGGGCCTGGGCTCTCGGCATGGAGAGCGCGGAGCCGAGGCACTGACCTCGCCGACACGGCAGGAACAGTGGTGGATGTGACGGCCACCACCGTGCGTCCTTGCCGGCGAAGGCCTGGCCGCGGGCACCACCCAGCCCGCGCCGGGGACCAGCCATGAGCAGTACAGGGCGCCTCCGGTGGGCAGCCAGGCCCGTCACTTCACGAAGCGATACTTCAGGTGGGTTGCCAGGGGCGTTTCGACCACCCTGACCTGCTCGACGCTCCGCTGCCCGCTACCCACGCCCCCGAAGAGCCGCAGCCCGTTCCCGAGGAGCGCGGGCACCACGTGGAGCTGCAGCTCGTCGATGAAGCCTTCCCCGAGGTACTGCTGCACCGTGCTCGCCCCGCCCGCGATGTCGACGTTCTTGTCACCCGCGGCGGCCTTGGCCTGGTCGAGGGCGCTGTGGATGCCGTCGGTGACGAAGGTGAAGGTCGTACCGCCCTCCTCCACCAGGGTCGGCCGGGGGCGATGGGTGAGCACGAAGACCGGGGTCCGGAACGGCGGATTGTCGCCCCAGAACTCCTCGCCCGTGTCGTACATCATCCGGCCCATGACCACGGCCCCTGTGGCGTCGAACCACTCACGCATCAACTCGGAGTCGCGGTTGTCCTCCCCGCCGGTCATGCCCTGGCGCTCCCGCCAGCTCGCCAGGTTGTGGATCCACTCGAAGAGTGGCTCGGCGCCGTCGCCGCCCGGGTTGTCGATGGTGACGCCGGTGCCGGCGATGTAGCCGTCGAGGGAGATGGCCATATCCGCGGTTACGGTCACGATGAGGTGCTCCTGAACTTCCTGGGATGTGCTGCCTTCACGCTCACGTCGAACGGGAACCGGCGTATTCGACAGCTCCCGACCGAGGTTTTCGCACCAGCCGCTGGGAGCAGTGCCATGCGAGACGAGCGGTGCGCCAACTGCGACGTCGCGCGGCGGACCCGTCACCGACGTACTGCTCGCCCATCGCGGCCCGGACCCGCGAACTGCGGCCATGGCCCGTCGACTTCACCGCGGTGCACTGGTGACGGCCAGGGGCACATGTCGATCGGGGGACTTCGTGCCCTCCTGAGCCGGTTTCCAGGGTGAAGTGGAAACATGTGGTGCCATGCGCGCTGCGTACATCGAGGAGCTGGGTTCCGCCGACGTCATCCGGTACGGCGAGATCGCCGCGCCCCGGCCCGGCCCCACCGACGTACTGGTGGACGTCCTGGCCACCACGGTCAACCCGGTGGACACGTTCGTGCGGTCCGGGTTCTTCCCCACGCAGGTCGACTTTCCCTTCGTCGTCGGCCGTGATCTGGTGGGCACGGTCGCCGGGACGGGCACCGGTGTCTCCGGTTTCCGCGATGGGGACCGGGTGTGGTGCAACAGCCTCGGGCACGGCGGGAGGCAGGGCGCGGCAGCGGAGCAGGCGGTGGTGGCGGCCGACCGGCTGTACCACCTGCCCGCGGGAGTCGATCCGTACGCGGCGGTGGCGGTGTTCCATCCGGCGGCGACCGCCTATCTGGCTCTGTTCGTCCACGGGCGGCTCCGCGTGGGGGAGACCGTGCTGGTCGGCGGCGCCGCGGGCAATGTGGGCAGTGCCCTGGTGACGATGGCGGTGCGGGCCGGCGCCCGCGTCCTCGCCACGGCCGGCGCGCGGGACGCGCAGTACTGCGCGGAGCTGGGCGCGGCCGAGGTGTTCGACTACCGGGATCCGGAACTGACCGAGAAGATCCGCGGCGCGGCGCCGTCGGGGCTCGACCTGTACCTGGACACGGCCGGCGTCAACGACCTGCAGAGCACGGTCGACCTGCTCGCCCGCAGGGGCCGCGTGGTGCTGCTGGCCGGCGCCCGGACGCGCCCCGTGCTGCCCGCCGGGGCGCTGTACATGAACGACCGTTCCATCGTGGGGTTCGTGATCTCCCACGCGACACTCGACGAACTCGCGGGAGCCGCGGCGTACATCAACGACCTGCTCGGCCGGGGTGCTCTGCGCCCGCGCAGCATCGAGGTCTTCCCCCTCAGCGCGGCCGCGGACGCGCACGCCCGGGTGGACAGGGGTGAACTGCACGGACGGCGGCCTGTCCTGCGTACGGACCTCACCTCAGCCGGCTGACATCCCGGCCGTTCGCCGCCGGTGGAGTGCCGCCGGGCCCGCCGTAGGTTCAGGTGATGTGCCGCAGCAGCGCCGCGACCGCTGCCGGCGGCTCACCGTGCGGTCGTACCACCATCACCTTCCAGCTCGGTGCATGCCGGGTGAACCGATACGTCGTCAGGTCGGGGAAGCGGTCGGCGACGGACCGGGGCATGATGCAGACACCCAGGTCGTTGCGGACCAGTTCGGACGCGGCCACGATGTCGTTCACCTCGAAGGTCGTGGTGCGCTCGACGCCGGCGGCGCGGAAGGCCCGGTCGACGGCATGGCGGATCGCCCAGCCCGGGGTGAAGTCCACCAGGGGCAACTGCGCGACCGTGTCCGGCTCGACGGTGCCCTCGGGAGTGCTCGCGGCGAGGTCCCGGCCGGGGGCGACGACCAGGACCATCTCCTCGCGGGTCAGCAGCCGGGTCACCAGCCCCCGCTGCTGCTGGCGGTCCAGCGCCACTACCGCCAGGTCCACCGTCCCCTCGCGCAGGGCCTGCCGGATGTCGGTCACCGCCGCCTGCCGCAGCCGGACCACCACCCCCGGGTGCTCCGAGCGCAGCGCGGCCAGCGCGTGGTGCAGTCCCGCCCAGACGCCCTGCATGATGCCCACGGTCACCCGCCCACGCAGTTCTCCCTTGGCCGCGTCGACCGCCTCGCGCGCCAGCTCGGCGGCGCGCAGTGCCGCTCGTGCCGCGGGTACGAAGGCTTCCCCGGCCGGGGTGAGCGCCACACGGTGGGTGGTCCGGGTGAACAGCGGGGTACCCAGCTCGCGTTCGAGGGCGCGGACCGTGCCGGAGACGGCCGACTGGACCACGTGCAGCCGCCTCGCCGCGGCCGTGAACCCACCCGTGTCCGCCACCGCGACGACGGCCTCCATCTGCCGCAGGTCCATCATCGGCTCCCGTCAGGACGCAGCGCCCGTGTCTTGGGCATGGATCTTCGCTGCATGGTATGCGGGCGGCCGGTGGGCGGACGCCGTTCGCCGGGGCCTGGACCGCCGCGGGAACCCTTATGCGGCGCCCAGGGCATGACTCCGGTGCTCCTTCCGGTGCTCGGTGAGCCAATACAGGAGCGCGAGGACGGGGAGGGCGGCGCCGAGGGCCGCCACCGCCGTCCAGCCACTGGAGTGGTAGGTCAGCGAGCCGAGCTGGGAGCCGAGGGCGCCGCCGAGGAAGAAGGTGGCGATGAAGGCACTGTTGAGGCGGGCCCGGGCATGGGGGTCGAGCTGGTAGATGGTGTGCTGGCCGAGGATCAGCGTGGCCTGGACGGCCATGTCGAGCAGGATGGCGGCGAGGGCTATCAGGGCGATGTGGTGCCGGCCGAACCCGGCGACACCGAAGGCCAGCGCGGCGAGGACGAACGCGGCGCCCGTCATGGGCCGGGTCAGCTTGCGGTCGGCCCACCGTCCGGCCAGCGGTGCCACGGCCGCGCCGGCGGCTCCGACCAGGGCGAAGACACCGACGCCGATGGCGGAGTAGTGGAACCCGGGGCCGGTGAGGAGGTAGGAGACCGTGGTCCAGAAGGCGCTGAAGGCGCCGAACATCGCCGCCTGGTACAGGCCGCGGCGCAGCAGTACGGGGTGGGTGCGGATCAGCTGGAGGGTGGAGTGCAGCACGCGGACGTACGGGATCGTCGTGGTGGGCGCGTGCGGGGGCAGCGCCGAGCGCAGGGTGGCGGCGAGGACGACCATCAGGACGGCGGAGCCCAGGTAGACCACACGCCAGCCGGCGACGTCGGAGACCAGGCTGCTCAGGGTGCGCGAGAGCAGGATCCCGGTGAGCAGGCCGCTCATCACCCTGCCCACGATCCGGCCGCGGGCGTGGTCGGGTGCGAGGCTCGCGGCGAACGGGACCAGGATCTGGGCGACGACCGAGGTGGCGCCGCTGATCAGGGACGCGATCAGCAGCACGGGGAAGTTCGGGGCCAGTCCTGCCGTCACCAGGGCGACCGTGGTGACCGTCAGCAGAGCCGTGATCAGGCCCCGCTTCTCCAACCGGTCGCCGAGCGGAACCAGGAACAGCATGCCGATCACATAGCCGACCTGGGTGAGCGTGATCAGCCAGCCGGCCGCCGCCGTACTGGTGTGGAAGACCTCGCGCAGTGAGGAGAGCAGGGGCTGGGCGTAGTACAGGTTGGCGACCGTCATGCCGGCGGCGACGGCCAGCAGCGCGATCAGCCGACCCGGCACACCGGGTGCGGGCTCGACGCTGACCGCACCCTGACGTCGGGTCCGGAGTTGGAGGGACAGGGGCACGGAGACCTTCTTCTGGCCGGGAGCCGGTGAGGTGGGCTCGGCGGGACGCCTGGCGACGATCGGGCAGCTTCCTCGCTGCTCTCGCAGGCACAAGCGGTGCGCCGTCCTCTGTGCTTCCCTCTCGATCGCGATGATTCGCGATGTCGGTCATCTCGGTTGGAGATGACCGGTCCGATCGCGAAGGCCGCATCGGACGATTTCGGGCAGAACGCGTAATTTGTTCAGCATTACGAGCGTCCGGTCGGGCCGGGGGTCGGTATGGATGGAAATCCTGTGCCGACCGTCTATGATCATGGCATAATAGTTGAATATAGAACTACCCCTCCGGGAGGCGGTCCACGGTGAGCAACGTCGAAACGAAACCCACGGAACTGCGGTGCGGCGGTGCGGTGGACGCCGAGCGGTCCACCGAGACGGCACGGGTCGACGTACTGACCCCGCGCGATGTCCCCCTCGGCGGTCCCCGGGCGATGACCGTACGCCGCACCCTGCCGCAGCGCGCCCGGACCCTGATCGGCGCCTGGTGCTTCGCCGACCACTACGGCCCCGACGACGTCTCGGTGACGGGCGGCATGGACGTCGCCCCGCACCCCCACACCGGGCTGCAGACGGTGAGCTGGCTGTTCACGGGGGAGATCGAGCACCGGGACAGCATGGGCAACCATGCCCACGTACGGCCCGGCGAGCTGAACCTCATGACGGGTGGGTACGGCATCAGCCACTCGGAGGTCTCCACCCCGCGGACCACCATCCTGCACGGCGTACAGCTGTGGGTCGCGCTGCCGGAGGAACACCGCCACACCGAACGGGACTTCCAGCACTACGCACCCGAGCCGGTGCTCACCGACGAGGCCGAGGTCAGGGTCTTCCTGGGCTCCCTCGCCGGCCGGGTCTCCCCGGTGCCGACCTTCACGCCCCTGCTCGGCGCCGAGATAGTCCTCCGGCCGCGCGCGACCCTCACGCTCGCCGTCGACCCCGCCTTCGAGCACGGCCTCCTGGTCGACCAGGGGGAGGTGCGCCTGAGGGACACCCTGGTGGGGCCCTCGCAGCTGGGCTATGTCCCGCCGGGCGCCGACGCGTTGACGCTGACGAACGAGTCGGACGACATCGCACGGACGGTGCTGCTCGGCGGAACCCCCTTCGAGGAGGAGATCGTCATGTGGTGGAATTTCATCGGGCGCAGCCACGAGGACATCGCCAAGGCCCGGGAGGACTGGCAGAACTCCTCCGATCGCTTCGGCGCCGTCGAGGGGTATCCGGGAGACCGTCTGCTCGCCCCCGCCCTGCCGAACGCCGTCATCACGCCGCGCAGGAATCCACCGCGCCACTGACCGTCCGACGCGTGCACCGAACCCCATCCGAAAGGCATCCCATGAGCCAGCCCTCCGCCGCTCCGACCGTCGAGCGCAATGACGTCAAGCACCGGTACGAAATCCTGGTCGACGGCAAGCGCGCCGGACTGACCGCCTACCGCGACCGCGGCGAGCAGCGCGTCTTCTTCCACACCGAGGTCGACGAGGCCTTCGCCGGACAGGGCCTGGCCTCCCGGCTGGTCCAGGAGGCGCTCACCGACGTGCGCGAGTCCGGCAAGCGGATCGTGCCCGTCTGCCCGTACGTGGCCAAGTTCCTGAACAAGCACGAGGAGTTCGCGGACATCACCGACCCCGTGACCCCCGAGGTCCTGCGCTGGCTGGACACCGAACTGGGCTGACCGCACGTGCCGGCCGGCCGCCGGACCCGGCGGCCGGCCACCAGGTGCCTGAACGTACCGACGGTTGCGCGTAAGGACTCGGACGGACTCGGCGTCGGTGAGGACGCCCCGGCCCGGCGGCGTACACCCTGCCGATACCTGCCGTACGCCTCGGCGCGGCAGCTTGGGCCCATGACGTACGACCCCCTGCCGTCCGTGGACGAGCTGATGGCTCTGCTGGCCGACTGCGCGGACGTCTGGGACACCCCGGACCGGTCGGGTGACCCGGTGGACATCCTGGACCACGGCCTGCAGGTCGCCGCGCTGCTCGCCGTGAGCCACCCGGACGACGAGGAACTGCAGGCGGCCGGGCTGGTCCACGACATCGGCCACTACCTCGTGCCCGCCGACGAAGCGGGACACGGCGGGCACGCCGCGGCCGCGGTCGAGGGCCTGCTGGGGCCGCGGGTCGCCCGTCTGGTCGCCGCGCACATCCCGGCCAAACGCTATCTGGCCGCCGCCGACCCGCAGTTGGTGCTGTCACCGGAGAGCGCCCGCACGCTCGGCTGCCAGGGCGGTCCCATGACCCCGGCGGAAGCGGCGGCCTTCGAGGCGGACCCCGACTTCGCGGCGGCCATCGCACTGCGGCGTGCCGACGACGCGGGCAAGGTGGTGGGCCTGGCGGTGGCTCCGCTCGCGGCGTGGCGACCGGTCGTGGAGCGAGTCGCCGCCCGCCGTTAGCAGGACACGCCGTCCAGGACCGGATCCGGTCCCGCGTCGAGAGCGAGTGCCGCGAAGGTGGCCAGCCAGTGGTCGGTCGTGAAGTCCTCGCGTTCCACGGCGGGCAGGCCCGCCACGAGGTGGGCTTCGGCGGCTTCCGCCAAGCGCGTACGGACCCCTCCGTCCGGCAAGGCGGCGGCGATCGAGCGCAGCGCGGCGGCCCTGCTGAGGGTGAGGCCCAGCAGATGGCCGATCTGCGGGTCGGCGTGGTCGGAGACGACGGGCACCTCCAGCAACGGGCAGGGGGCGCCGGAGCGCAGCGCGGGCAGGAAGCGGTCGAGCCACCGCGCGAACCGCTCCCCTTCCAGCACCCTGCGCATCGCGTCGGCCTCGGCAAGCGCCGGGGACAGGAAGTCCTGGCCCGACGGTTCCCAGTGCGCGGGCGCGTCGCGATCCTCCGCGAACCAGGTCAGCAGCCGTTGCCGTACCGCCTCGGCGGTGGCGGCGGGCAGTTCGCCCGCGTCGAGCAGGAGGCCCAGCGCGAAGGCGCTGTTGGGATGGTTCCCGTGACGGACCGGATACGTGGCCCTCGGCAGCCAGTCGGCCAGCAGTGCGTCGACGGCGATGAGGGCCGGTTGCAGGGCCTGGGCCCAGCGGGCGCCCGCCGTACCCCCGTACGCCCGGCATTCGGCGGCGAGCGCCACCAGCCAGGCCCAGCCGTACGGCCGCTCGAAGGAGGGGTGGGCACGGAGATAGGCGGCTTCGACGGCGATGTTCTCGGTCGTGAGGTGCCGGTCGAGTACGTCGATGACGGGCGCCGTGTGCGGGAAGGCGGGCGTGCCGCCGTGGCGGCGCATCAGACGCAGCAGCAGCCAGTGCATATGGACCGACGAGTGCCAGTCGTAGGCGCCGTGGAAGGCCGGGTGCAGGGTGCTCGGCCGCACCTCCTCCTCCGGTGAAGTCATCAGGTGGGCGGGGAAGTTGGGGTACTCCCGGGTGATGTTGGCCAGGGCGAGGCGGGCGAAGCCGGCCGCATGCGCGGTGAGCGGCATCAGTGGGTGGCTCCCTCGGTGACCTTCAGGTCGCGCTCCGCGGTGGTTCCGGCGGCGGTGACCAGCAGGGCGCGCAGTCCGCGGGCGACCGTGGCGGGCTCCAGGGCTGGGGCGGTGCCGTCGGTGACCTGCTCCGGCGCCCAGGGCACATGCACGAAACCGCCGCGGGCGTGCGGGAATTCGGTGGCGATCAGGTGGCCGAGGCCGTACGCGACGTGGTTGCAGACGAACGTGCCGGCCGTGTGGGAGACCGCGGCGGGCACGCCCGCCACGCGCAGGGCGGCGACACAGGCCTTGACGGGAAGGGTGGAGAAGTACGCGGCGGGGCCGCCCGGGACCACGGGTTCGTCGATGGGCTGGTTGCCCGCGTTGTCGGGGATGCGCGCGTCGTCGAGATTGATGCCGACGCGTTCGACGGTGACTCCGGGTCGGCCGCCCGCCTGGCCCAGACACAGGATCAGGTCGGGCGTGGACGCGCGGACGGCGTCGCGCAGTGCGTCGATGGACTTGCCGAAGACACAGGGGAGTTCGGCGGCGGTGACCGTGAGTCCGGCGGGCGGCTCGGCGGCCACGAGGCAGGCCGCCTGCCAGGAAGGGTTGACCTTCTGGCCGTCGAAGGGGGCGAAGCCGGTGATGAGTACGCGGGTCATGGCACTTCCTGCACGGGAGGCGATGGAGGTGGCGCTCAGAACGCGAAGAGCGCCATGATCACGGTGGAGCAGACCAGGAGCGGGAGGGCGGTCGGGATCTGGGCCTTGATGGGGCCGTACTGGTCCTTCAGTTCGAGCAGGGTCGCCGGGACGATGTTGAAATTGGCGGCCATCGGCGTGCACAGCGTCCCGGAGAAGCCGGCCAGCATGCCGATCGCCAGGACGGCCGGCGGATCGCCGTGCATCTGCTGGATGAGGACGGGCCAGCCGATCGCCGCGGTCATCACCGGGAACGCGGCGAATGCGTTGCCCATGATCACGGTGAACAGGAACATGCCGACGCAGTACGCGACCACGGCGAGGTACTTGGAGTTGTCCGGCAGGACGTCGTGCACGATCTTGCCGACCTGGGTGCCGACCCCGGCCAGCGCGAAGATCGAGCCGAGTACGGCGAGCAGCTGGGGCAGGAGCAGGGCGGAGCCCATCGCCTCCAGCATGGAACGCCCGGAGTGGAGCGGCACGGACAGCTTCCGCTCGCCGGTGACCAGCATGCCGACGACGAGGGCGACGAGGCAGCCGACGCCGAGCCCGAGGAGGGTGGCCTTGCCGGTCTCGAACAGGCCGGACGTGTCGAGCAGGGAGGCGCAGACGATGGCGACGAGCGGGATCGTCAGGGCGGGGATGAAGATCCTGCTGCCGAGCCGGGCCGCGGACGCCTCGCGCTCCTCGGTGGTGCTGGTGACCGGGACGCCCTTGCCGAGGAAGTTGAATCCGGCGAGCACGATCAGGGCGAGGACCGCGACGCCGAGCGGTTCGGCGGGCAGGGTCCAGCCGCCGTTCTTCGCGGTGGCGTTGGCGACGCCGGTGCCGTAGGGGAAGGTCAGCCCGAGCAGGCCCCAGAAGGCGGCGGACGTCCACCGCTTGGGGTTGCTGCGGTCGGCGGCCATCTGCACGGCCATGACGACGAAGACGAGACCGACCAGCCAGTAGAGCCATTCGACCTTGATCACTTGTTCGTCTCCTTCGGCAGCGGCAGTTCGTGATCGGCGGCGGCGAGTGCCATCTCCCGGTGCAGCTGCCTGTCCAGGAGCAGCAGGCGGGCGCCGTGGACGAGGAAGGCGCAGACGGCGACCGGGATCGCCCACAGGGCCAGCTGGGTCGCTTCGAGGTTCTGGTGGTACGTCGAGTTGACGAAGCCCGTGATCAGGAGGATCGAGCCGATCGCGATGAAGCAGTCCTCGCCGAAGAAGAGGCCCACGGTGTCGGCGGACGCGGCGTAGGAGCGCACCTTCTCCCGCAGGCGCTCGGACAGTGCGGAACCGGTCGAGCGTTCGGCGGCGGCCTCGGCCATGGGCGCGACGAGGGGCCGCACCGTCTGCGCGGGACCGCCGATGCTGTTCAGGCCGAACGCCGCGGTGACCTGGCGGACCAGCAGGTAGACGGTGAGGAACCGGCCGGCGCTGAGACCGCCGAGCCGGCTGATGAGCCTGCGCGCCTGTTCGCGCAGGCCGTAGCGCTCCAGGAGGCCGATCACGGGGAGGACGATGGCGAAGACGGTGACCGAGCGGCTGTCGGCGAAGGACCGGCCGAAGGCCGCGAGGACCTCCGTCGGGCTCATCTTTCCGAGCAGCCCGGTGGCGATACCGGCGACGCCCACCACGAGGACGGGATTGCGGCGCGTGACGAATCCGAGGATCACCACGACGACGCCGAGAAGAACGATCATGCGGTGGCCTTAGGGGTAGCGAGCGGGACGCCCGAGCGGCGCGGATCCGGGGTCCGGATCCGTGAGGGATGCACGGACCCTAGGGGATCGTTCAACGATCGAACAAGGGGGCGTTCAGTAAATCCATCTCTTGTCGGATCGTTCAACAATCGATTAGCTTCGGACCGTGATCGACCTCAACGCAGACCTCGGTGAAGGCTTCGGCCGCTGGACCCTCACCGACGACGACGCCCTGCTCTCCGTCGTGACCAGCGCCAACGTCGCCTGCAGCTTTCACGCGGGCGACCCCGCGGTGATGCGTCGCGTCTGCGACCTCGCCGCCGAACGCGGCGTCCGGATCGGGGCACAGGTGTCCTACCGGGACCTGGCCGGCTTCGGCCGCCGGGCCATGGACGTACCGGCCGACGAACTGGCGGCCGAGACGGCGTACCAGATCGGGGCACTGCGGGTCTTCGCGCAGGCCGCCGGGGCCGAGGTGGCCTACGTCAAGCCGCACGGCGCGCTCTACAACCGCACCGTGCACGACGCCGAGCAGGCCGCGGCCGTGGTCGAGGGCGTGAAACTGGCCGGCGGCGCGCTGTCGGTGCTCGGCCTGCCGGGGTCGGAGCTGCTCGCCGCGGCCGGGGAGGCGGGTCTCACCGCCGTACCGGAGGCGTTCGCGGACCGCGCCTACACCTCCGCGGGCACGCTCGTGTCGCGGCGCGAGACGAACGCCGTCGTGACCGACGAGGACGTGGTGGTCCGGCGCGCCCTGGCGTTCGCGGTGGACGGCGCGGTCGAGGCCGTGGACGGTACGACGGTCGTGGTGACCGCCCGCTCCCTGTGCGTCCACGGCGACACCCCGGGCGCCGCCCGGATCGCGGCGCGGGTGCGCGCGGCTCTGGAGGCGGCCGGGATCGAGGTCGGGGCGTTCGCATGACGGAGAGCCGGTCTCTGCAGGTGCGCCTCGCCGGGCGGCACGCGGTGCTCGTCGAGCTGCCGGACGCCGAGCACACCGGAGCGTTCCACGCCGAACTCCTGCGGCGGCGCGCGGCGGGCACCCTGCCGCCCGTCGCGGAAATCGTGCCGGGCGCGCGGACCGTGCTCCTGGACGGCGTCACACACCCGGAGGAACTGGCCCGCCACATCTCCCACTGGGACGTGCCGACCCGGGCCGCCGACGACAGGGGAGTCGTGGAGATCCCCGTACGCTACGACGGACCCGACCTGGCCCATGTGGCCGCCCTGTGGGGCGTCGCCGTGCACGAGGTCGCCGCCCGGCACACCTCCTGCACCTTCCGCGTCGCCTTCTGTGGCTTCGCCCCCGGCTTCGGCTACCTCACGGGCCTGCCCGCGGAGCTGCACGTGCCGCGCCGCGACACACCCCGCACCCGGGTCCCGGCCGGCGCGGTCGCGCTCGCCGGCCCCTACAGCGCGGTGTACCCGCGCGCCACCCCCGGCGGCTGGCAGCTCATCGGGACCATGCCGGACCCGACACCGCTGTGGGATCTCGGCCGGGAGGAACCGGCCCTGCTCGCGCCGGGGACGCGGGTGCGGTTCGTGGCAGAGGAAGGCACGCCGTGACCGTGACGCTCACCGTCGTGCGCTCCGGTGCCCTCACCACAGTCCAGGACAGCGGTCGTCGTGGCCACGCCCACCTGGGCGTTCCCCGCTCCGGCGCCCTCGACGCCGCCGCCCTGAGGCTGGCCAATCTGCTGCTCGGCAACGCCCCCGGCGCCGCCGTCCTGGAGACGACCCTGACCGGCTGCGCCCTGCGTCCCGACCGCGGCGTGACGGTCGTGGTCGGCGGTGCGCCCTGTCCGGTGACGGTCGACGGTCGGCCGGTGGCCTGGGGCGTGCCCGTACGGGTGCCCCCGGGCGCCGTACTCGACGTGGGCGGGGTCACCGCGGGCGTGCGCTCGTACGTCGCCGTCGCCGGCGGCATCGCCGTCGAGCCCGTCCTCGGCAGCCGTTCGACGGACCTGCTCTCCGGACTCGGCCCGGCGCCTGTGCGGGACGGGGACGTCCTCCCGCTGGGCGCCCCCGCACGGCAACCGGCGCTCCCCGACAGCGCCCCATGGCCGGCGCCGCCGACCGAACTGACCCTGCCGCTGCGGCTCGGCCCACGCGCCGACTGGTTCACCGCCGGCGCGCTGCGCACCCTCACCTCGGCGACGTTCCGCGTGTCGCAGCACAGCAACCGGATCGGCCTGCGCACCGAAGGACCGGCGCTGGAGCGCGTGTCGACCGGTGAGCTGCCGAGCGAGGGCATGGTCCTCGGCGCCGTCCAGGTGCCCCCGGACGGCTGCCCTGTGGTGTTCCTGCACGATCATCCGACCACCGGCGGCTACCCGGTGATCGGCGTCGTCGCAGAGGCCGCCCTGGCGGCTGCCGCGCAGGCCGCGGCCGGTACGCCGGTCCGCTTCACCCTCGGGTGACCCGCCCTCCGCCGCACCCGGCGGCGGCGTGCCGGGCCTTCGGCGGTGGGTGATCCTGTAGGGGTGGATGGTGTCCCAGCCCGTCGGACCAGGGCGGACTACGCCGTCTCGGGCCGCCGGGCGGTACGCGTGACGCTGGTCGCCGCGGCCGGTTTCTACCTCTTCCGCTACGGCCTCGACCGTCCCGTGGCGGCCATCTATGCCCTGTTCGCGGCCGTGGCACTGGGCGGACTCGCCAAGATCCCGGGCACCGGCCGGCAGCGGGCCGCGACGGTGCTCCGCTTGCTCCCGGTGTGCTGGCTGCTGGTCGCCGTCGGCACGTATCTGTCCGTACGGACCTGGAGCGCCGTCGTCGGCATGCTCGCGGTCGGATTCGCGCTGGCCTTCGCCGCCGTGGGCGGTCCACGCCCGGCAGGGGCGGCGCCAGGCCTGCAACTCCTCTACATCCTTCCGTCGTTCCCCCCGTACGCCCCCGGCACGCTCGGCGAGCGCCTGATCGGAACCAGCACCGGACTGGTCCTCTTCATCGTCGCCGAGGCGCTGATCCTGCCCGAGCCCGGCCCGCCGTCGTACCGGGAACGGGCCGCCCACGCCGTGCGCACCGCCGCCCACGACGCGACCCTCCTCGCCGCACCGCCGTACGCCCTGACCGACCCCGACATCCGGGCGGCCTGGGAGTCCAGTCGGTCCCTGCGGTCCCTGACCGTGCCGGAGGCGGAACGTCCGGCCGGGGCAGGCCTGCGCGACCGCGCCCTGGCCCACACCGGTCTGGCCACGCGCACCCTCCTCAGCCGCCTGGCGCAACTCCCCGGGCCGCCGGGCGGGCGGCCGGGCCCCGAGGTGACCGCCGCATTGCAGGCCGTCGCCCGGCTGGCCACCGCGACCGCGGACTGCCTGGGGACCGGGCCGTCGCCGGTCGCCCCGTACGAGGACCTGGTCAGGGCACGCGCGCACCTGTCGGCCTTGTCCGCGGGGCCGGCCCCCGCCGGGAATCAGGCGGCCGATCTCGCCGTACGCGGACGGCATGCCGCGGTGGAGACCGCGCAAGGCCGCTTCTGGTACGCCGGGACGTGGGCGCCGATCCTGTGGTGGCACCGGCTGCGCGGCCACGCCGGGCGCCGGTCGGTGTGCTTCCAGAACGCGGTCCGCATCGCCCTGGCGCTGACCGCGGCCCGGCTCGTGGCCGGGGTGGACACCCTGCCCCATGGCTTCTGAGCCATGCTGGCGACGCTCACCCTCACCCGGACCACCATGGACGAGACCTGGCACACCATCCGTCTGGCGCTCGCGGGCACCCTGGCCGGGACCCTCGTCACCGCCGGGGCACTGACCCTGGCCGGGACCGACACCACCGTCTACGCCGTCGTCCTGCCGGCGTGGATGCTGTTCGCCTTCACGGTGGGGCCGGTCAAGGGCATCGGCTGGGCACAGGGTCTGTTCACCGTGCTCGTGGCCCTGGTGTTCGCCCAGCTGACCCCGCCGACCTGGCGGCTGGCGGAGGTCAGGGCGCTGGACGTGCTGGTCGGCAGCGCGATCGGCGCCGTCTTCGGACTGCTGGCCTGGCCGCGCGGCGCCCATGACGAGCTGCGCTACGCGGCGGCGGAACTCCTGCGCCGGGCCGCCGAGATCGTGGTGGCGACCGCAGCCTCGGTGGCGGGCGGCGCCGCGGTGGCCGCACCGTCCGGGGCGTCCGGACGCCGGTCGTTGCAGAGCGCCGTCGTCCTCGCCGAGTCCGCGTACGCGCAGTTCCAGAGCGAGCCGACACCGTTCGGCGGCGCGGCGCGTCGGCCCGCCGCGCGCACCGTGGACTGGCAGGCCACGCTGATGGCCGGGCACCACACCCTGTGGGGCTCCGAACGGCTGCTGGCGCCTCCGCTGACCGGCCTCGGCTCCGTGGCGGCCGCGTCCGTCAGCGGGCTGGGGGACCAGGTGACCGGACGGATGCTGCTGGTCTCGGCGGCTCTGGATCCCGGAGCGGACACCCCGACCGGGCCGATTCCACTGAGCGATCCGGGGCTCGTCGGGTTCGTGACCGAGCCGCCCGGCGCACCGCGCCAGTACTACGCGACGGTGTCGTGGCTCGACTCGCTGATGACCGACCTGACACGGATCGCACATGGCAGCGCGGAACCCGGACCAGGCGCACCCGCGCGGTGACCGCGCCCGCCGGATCCGGCCGAGGGCGGCGTCGTTTGGTCCACGTCACGGCGGGGGACCCGGAGCGACATGTTCCGAACCATCGCGCGTGGCTGTGCCGCCGGGGCAGCCGGCACCACCGCGTTGAACGCCGTGAGCTACCTGGACATGGCGCTGCGCGGTCGGCCTTCGAGCAGCATTCCCGAGGTCGTCGTGGAGAAGATCACCACCAAGGCGGGACACCCGGTCCCCGACGGGGAGGGACGGGACAACCGGCTCTCCGGACTGGGGGCGCTGTCGGGCATCGCCGTCGGAGTCGGCACGGGCGCCCTGGTGTCACTCCTCCACCGCGCCGGTCTGCGGTCGCAGGCCTGGCTGGGCGCCGTGCTGACCGGAGCCCTGGCGATGACGCTGGCCGACGCGCCCATGGCCGGCCTGGACATCAGCGACCCGCGCACATGGTCACCCACCGACTGGACCTCGGACGCGATCCCGCACCTCGTCTACGGCCTGGTCACCTACGGGCTCGTCGCGTCTGCGTGAGAACACGCCGCAGCCAGCGGGTACGGGCCTCGCGGGCGTCCTGGCTGAGCGCCGCCCGTGGTGCGAAGGTGTCGAATCCGTGGCAGGCGCCGGGCCAGACGTGCAGTTCGGCCTGGCCTCCGGCCCGCCACATCGCCTGCGCGTAGGCCATGGCCTCGTCCCGCAAGGTCTCGGCCGACCCGACCTCGATGTAGGCCGGGGGCAGCTCGGAGAGATCGGTCGCGCGGGCGGGAGCCGCGTAGGGCGGCAGGTCCGTGGCACCGTACCGGTCGCCCAGCACCGCCTGCCACGCGGTCGCGTTGGAGGTCCGGTCCCAGGTGTCGATGCCGGACATCTGATGGCTGGAGAACGTGTCGTTGCGGTCGTCGAGCATCGGGCACAGGAGCAGTTGCCCGACCGGGCCGGGGCCGCCGCGGTCACGGGTGAGCAGGGCGAGCGCCGCGGCGAGTCCGCCGCCGGCGCTCTTCCCCCCGACGACGACACGGCCGGCGTCGATGCCCAGTGCCGCCGCGTGCGCGGCCACCCAGACCAGCCCCGCGTAACAGTCCTCCGCCGCGGCGGGATACCGCGCCTCGGGTGCCAGCCGGTACTCGACGGAGACGACGGCCAACTCCAGGGTGGCGGCCCACTCACGAAGGAGCCGCGGCAGCACGGACCATGCATTGCCCGTGATCATTCCGCCGCCGTGCATGTAGTACAGCAGGGGCAGGGGTGCGGCGATCCCCGAGGGCCGTGCGCTCACCAGCGTGACGTCCGGCTCGCCCGGCGGCCCCGGCACCCGCAGTTCCTCCACCTCGAAGCGGCCGTCGGCCCGGAGATCCGCCGTCGTCGGCCTGGGACGCCCGGCGGCATCCCGCTCCTGCCGGGCCGCCAGGTTCTCCGGGGTGAACGGCTCCGTCACATCACGCCCCAAACCCCCCAGCGCGATGGCCAGTTCGGGGTCGAGCGGGGGTGCGTCCCCAGCCGTCGAGACAGGGCTGGGTGCGCAGGGCATGTCATCAGCGACGTCCATGCGGCCCAGTCCATCGCACGCCGGGCATGGGCCATCGGGGCGGGCCGCATCACGGCTCATCCGAGTTCCCGTGGCCCGTACAGCGCACTCCCGGCTTCGGTGGACAGCGCCCAGTAACGGTCGCCGTAGGACCAATGCCACCATTTCCCTGATGATTGAATGTGTTCAAGCATCAGGGAAGGGACGAGTGTGAGTGAGTGGCATGTGGTGTGGGTGCCCGACCCGGGCCGGTGGGGGACGCTTCCTGAAGCGGGAGTGCTGGGGGTCGAGGACCTACCGAGGGCGGTCGAGCGGATCGGCTTGATGCCGGGTGATCCTGTCTTCATCGCTCCAGATTTCACCATTGACTCCGACCTGTTGCAGTTCGTTCTCTCGAAGCACTTCCGCTTCCTTGCACGGGAGACGAAGCGGAACTACGCCACGGACATTCGGATCCTCCTGACCTTCCTGTCTTCGCGCGGGATCGACTGGCGCCGGGCCTCCGAGCAGGACCTGCTGAACTACAGGACTTGGCGCTGTGATGCTCCACAGAATCCCGAGCGGATCGGCGGGTCGAAATGGAACCGTGAGGCCGCCGCCTTCACCCGCCTGTTCAAGTGGGCGCGGGTGAGCCCGCGGCCGGTGGACGCGTCCGGGCGGGAGGACCGCGCGGCTGACTCGGACAGTGCCCGGGTGTCGTGGCTGACACCGCGTACGTGGGGCTTGTGGTCGGACGTCGGGCTGCGCGGTCACGGCCGCGACGGGGTGCCGAGTTGGGGATGGGATGCGCGGACCGAGGCCCGTAACACCTCGTTTGTGCAGTTCATCTTGAGCTCGGGGCTTCGGCGACAGGAAGGCGGGTCGCTTTTGACGTTCGAGCTGCCCGCTCAGCGGTTGCAGCACGGGCGCTACCAGCACGGCCAGCTCGCCGGGGCGGTGACCCGATCGAAGAACGGCCGTACCTTCTACACCTCGCTGGATGCCCTGCGGCAGGTCGAAACCTATGTGCAGTCGGAGCGGGCTTGGGCGGTGAAGCGCGCTCAGCAGATGGGCCGCTACGAGCGGGTTGCGCAGATGCGCCTGGTCACGAAGGTGACCCGCGGCCGGGCACCGAGAGTCTTCTGGGTGGACCGAAATGGTGTCGAGGGCCATCAGTACTTGACCCATCTGGGCTGGCGGGAACGGCAGTGGCTGTTCCTCGAAGGCCCGGAGGGGCCGGAACCTGCGTGGCTGTGGCTGACCGAGCAGGGCTTGCCGATGCTTCCCGACCGTTGGAACACGGTGTTCACCACGGCGAACCTGCGCTGCGAAGAGGTTCTGTTGACCCCCGCCGAGCGGGAAGTGGGCCGGAACCTCCGAGCCGCAGAAGTCCGGGGCCGGACTCCGTACGCGACCCCGCACTCCACGCGTCACTCCTTCGCGCTGTACATGCTCATCGTGCTGAACCAGCTGATGGAAGCCCGCTTCGGATTGACCGCGCAGGACCGCCGGGATTTCTCGATGCTGTTCGGTGATCCCTGGTGGCTGGTCAAGACCCTCCTCGGGCACTCGAACGTCGAGACGACCAAGCGTCATTACCTGGCTCCCGTCGCGCACCTGCAGCTCGAGTCGATCCTGGCGACGGCCGAGGCCGACGGGCCCGACCGCGAGGTCGAGGACATCGACGGTGTATTCGCGCGGCTCGCGAAGGAGTCGGCCGGGATCCAGGACATCGACGTCATCGTCGACCGGCTGCCGGTGGCCGGCCGATGAGCCGCCGCGGGCGTCGGGCGGTCCTGCCGTCGACCGACTTAGCATGAACCGGCGGATCGAGGACTTCATCGCCTGGATCAACCGGGAGACCGAATCCCATGGGTTGCAGGGCCAAGGCGTCCCCCAGGACCCTCACGGCGCCATCGGGCTCGGGCGGTTCCGCCGGACCCTGGCGTGGCACATCGCCCGCAGACCTGGCGGACTCGTCGCGCTCGCGATCCAGTACGGCCACATGCGCACCGTCCTCGACGCCCGTACCTCCAGCGGCTACGGCAGCCGAAGCCGCCGCGGCATCCACAGCGTCCTCGACGTCGAGACCGCCCTGGCCGCTGCCGACACCGCCGCACGGCTGCGGGACTGCCTCGCCGCCGGCGAGAAGATTTCCGGGCCCTCCGCCCGACGAGCCCTCACCGCCGCCGTCCAGGCGCCACGATTCGAGGGCCGTACCGTCACCCAGAAGTTCGCCAAACAGGCCGCCGACTACCTGGCCCGCGACGGCCTGGTCCTCTTCGACAACCCGGACGCTTCGCTGATCTGCGTCTTCAAGCGCGACAACGCGCTCTGCGAACCAGGCCCCGACGCAACCGCCCCGAACCAGTTCGACTGCCGCCCCGGCTGCGGGAACGCCGTCCGCCTTGACAGCCACGCGACCGAACTGCTGGAAGCGACCGACCGCATCGACAAACTCGCGGCCCTCTCCCCTCAGCCGCCGGCCAGGCGCCTCCGCATCGCCGCCGAGCAATACCGCGCCACCGCCGACACTCACCACTCCACCGCCCAATCCGCCGAGGACCTGTCGTGACCGAGCAATCCACCGACGAGCGGACACGCATCCGTGCCGCCATGGACCGGCTACTCACCGGCCAGCCCACAGTCTCCGACGGCGCACTGACCGTCGTCGCTCTCGCGGCCGAAGCCGGTGTTCACCGCATGGCCCTCCAGAAGCGCCATGCGGACCTGAAGGCCGAGTTCTACGAACGCGTCCGCACCGAGACGAAGCAACCCCCGGAATCGGAAAAGCGACTCCGCAAGACCGTGTCCGACCTGAAGGAAACCGTTGCCGCGCAGAAGGCCGAAATCACGGCGCTCCGGCACCAAGTCACTCAACTCGCACTCGCGAACGCCGTCCTCACCCATCAAGGCAGGGGGGCAGGGAAGCCCCCGGAAGAGGTGCTGGACAATGTCGTTCCCCTCCATACGACGGGCGGGTGACCACCTGCCCTAATCTGCCTGCCGGATGGCCATCCACAGCGGTACCCACTCTCCCTTCGGGGCACCATCATGCCGAAGCCGATGTTCACGAGAGCGGGAGGTATCCCGCCCCTGGCAGACGTGGCTGGTCGGGCCAGGCTGCGTTGGTGAGGGGCCCGGGGCCGGTGGCTTGATCGGTCGGCGAGTCTTGATCGCTGCCGGGCCTGTTGATTAGCTGGCGACATGACTGATCTTGGACCTGTCGCCTGGCCACCTGCCCCGATCAGGACCGAGAGGCTCGTGCTTCGTGAGCCCGAGGCCCGGGACCGTGCGGCGTTCATCGAGCTGCTTGCCTCGCCGGAGGTGCACACCTACCTCGGCGGCCCCCGCCCGCGTGACGAGCTTGAGCGCGAGATGCCCGGGATACCCGAGCGGTGGCCCGGGAGCTTCGTCGTTGATCTCGACGGAGCGATGATCGGCCAGATCCTGCTCAGGCGAGCACCGGAGCATAGTCGCCCGGCTGCCGCGGGGAAGGTCGATCTCGGCTACATGTTCCTGCCTCGAGCGTGGGGATTCGGGTATGCCGCCGAGGCGTGCGCGGCGGCACTCGACTGGTTCGACGGCGTCCTTCCCGGCGAGCCGGTGGTGCTCCACACCCAGACCGCCAACGTCGGCTCGATGCGCCTCGCGGCAAAGCTGGGGTTCACCGAGGTAGAGCGGTTCCATGCCTGGGACGCCGAACAGTGGCTCGGCGTGCGGTCCCCGATCACTCAGTCCCATTGAGTTCGTGATCTACAGCGCGGATCCGCAACTCGACAGCCCTACCGGCACCGAACTTGGCGCTGTTGAAATTCGTGAACTTCTCACCAGGCGAAGACGACCGGGCGCCGCCTACTGAGGCCTCAAGTCTGGACATAAGAACTTGACTGGGAACACCATTCGGTCGGGTAGTTGACCAGGCCTACGGCACTGAGCGCCGTACCGAGTACACGCCGGTTGGCCCGCGCTTGGGGGCCGATCGTGGCGGCGTCCGTGTAACAAGCGCCGTCGCTCTCCTCCGGGCTGGCGTTTCACCCGCGTCCCCATGTCGAATTCCCGGCCCTCGGCGTCGGCGAGCGTGAGGTCCACCGCGGCACCGGCGCTGTGCGGCGCGATCTCCGGCGGCGACACATACCGGCTCGCGGCCTCGCGCACCCGCTCTGCCGGCCAGTGCGGGTGCGCGGCCCGCAGCGTGCCGGAGTACTGCTCGAAGTACTGCCGCTGCAGCGCGGGCGGCCGGTACCCCTCGACGAACAGCAGACGCAGGCCGTCCGGGAGCAGTTGCTGGGCCCTGAGGAGACGGATCAGCACCCCTTCCCGCAGATGCGCGAAGGCCCCCGACGGTTCGGCCCTGCGCGCGTCCACGGCGAGGGAGTCCCGCAGCCGGACGTCGGCGAGCGGTTCACCGCAGTCGGTCACGGGGACGGCCGCGACCCTTGGATCCGACATGAGTACGATCTCGTTCATGCACTGATCCTTGCCGATCTCCCCTGCGACAGGTGGCCGGCTGTGCGGCCTTGGCCGAAAGCCGTTGGCCCTGGTAGTCATGGCCTGTGCGATTCCAGAGTGTTCCCATGCCGGCCGCGGTCGAGGCACGGCCCCGTGACGCCCGTGGGTATCCGGTGCCTGCGATCACCCCCTGGGAGGGGGAGGAGCCGCAGTTCGCGCTGACCGACTACGAACGCAGCGCCGCATGTGCGCGCAAGCGTCTGTGCTCGGTGTGCGACCAGGGCATGCCGCAGGGACCGGTGTGGCGTGTGGTGGGACCCGCGGAGAGCGCGGCGATCGGGGAGGCACTGGCCGCCGGACGGCCCTATCGCAATCTAGCGCCGACCCTCGAAGGACCGGGCCACCGTGCCTGCATGCTGTACGCCTCGATGGTGTGCCCCTATCTCGCCCGGCCCAACGCCCGGCGCGACATGTCGGCGGCGGAGCCGGACGACATGACCTCCCATGTGGTGCGGGGCGCCGTCCGGGGCGCGATGGGCGCGGTGGTGGGGTTCGCCGAGTACGAGTACGCCGTCACCGGCAGCCGGGTGCTCTTCCGGTTCCTCGACGTCGTCGAGTTCCTGCCGCACGACACCGCCGACGCACACCTGGACGAACTGCGGGCCGAGCTCGCCCGGACCGCGAAGTGACCCGCACTCCGCGCCCCGGACGCGCCCGGCCCGTCACCATGTACGACTTGTACGACGTCAGGGGCGGTACGCCGCCAGGCCGGCCGTCGAGGTGACCTTGACCGGATGACCCGAGCCGTCGGCCGGCAGGGTCACCGTGCCGGACGGGGTGCGCGCCGCGAGGGTCTTGCCGTCGGGGGACCAGGCCGGCTCGGTGTAGTCGGTCGTGGCGTGCGGCGTGAGGTCCTTGATGTGGTTGCCGTGCATGAAGTCCTCGACGAGCACGTGGTCGTGACCGGCGACCGAGCGCACGAAGACGACCTCCTCCTCGTTCGGGGACAGCGCCGGCTGGGAGCCCTGGGTGAGCTTGCCGCCCTGCTGGCGCAGGTAGTCGTCACGGATGTACACGGCGCCGTTGCCGACGTTGGCGTAGACCGAGGTGCCGTAGTGTCCGGCCGCGTTCGGCCAGACGTTGCCGGTCTGCGGCAGCGCCCCGCCCGGACCCGGGTCGGCGTTCAGGGACAAGGTCTTGGGCGTGCCGTGGACGGCCTTGGCGGAGACGTACTTCAGCCGGGACACACCGCCCGTGCGCGCCGCGAAGATGAGGTTGTCCTTGGCGGGGATGTTGTACCGGGTGTCCCTCGCGGTCACCTGCCAGGTCGGGTGGGACCAGTTCTGGTTGCCGGGATTCTTGGCCACGACCACACGCCCGCTGCCGTCGGGGTTGGCGATGTCCAGGTTGCCGGAGCCGTCGACGAAGGCCGCCTTGGCGCCGTCCGGGGACCAGGCGAGGTCCCGCACCGGTACTCCGAAGTTCACTTTGTGACCGTTGATCAGCACGTACTTGGTGCCGTTGCTGATGGTCAGGGTGCCGTGCGAGGTGCCGGCGGCGGCCGACGCGGCGCCGGAGACGCCCAGCAGCGCCGTGCCGGTGACGGCTGCGGCCACGGCGATGGCGGCCGCCATGGTGCGGGTGCGGGTGGTCATGCGATTTCCCCCAGAATGCACAGGTCAGGTCATTCGGTGAAGCCGAGTTTGGCAGGGCCTGATCTTGGAACTGTCAGTTCGGTGTCACAGGGGCGTAACACAGCCCGGTGACGAGGCAGGTACGGGTGCAACGGCACCGACCACCGGATTACCTCTCTCCAGGCCCGCGATAGGGCCGGCCTCGGACTCACCGGCGCGTGCCCGCCCACGGTCAGGACATGGACGCCGGCAGGTCCAGCTCACTGCCGATCGCATCCCGCAGCGCGTCGTGCTGCGGACCGAGACGGAACCGCGCGTCCCGCCACCGGTCCGGCGGATACAGCCACACGGGCTTCCCCACCACCTCGGGCGACTCCCACGCGAACCGGGGCCAGACGTGCGCATGCAGGAACGGGTCCGTGTTGCCGAGGATCTCCAGGTTCACCCTGCGGAAGGCGGGATCCAGCCGCCGGCAGGCCCGTTCCACGGCCTCTCCGAGCCGGTCCATGTCGGACAGGAACGCCAGCCGCTTGGCCCTCGGCAGGTCGGACAGCCGCTGAACGCCCGGCTCGTCCACCAGGAGGACCGAGTAGCCCGGCAGGAACTGCACGTCGCCGATCACCGCGAACCCCGCCCGAAGCCGCCGTAGCACGGTCGGGTTCTCACCCCGCAGAGCAGCTCCGATCCGGTCCATGCGCCAGTCGTCACTCATGGCCCCAACCTATGGCCTGCCCGCACGAGCAAGGGTGTGACCCGCGCGATCGCTTCAGACTGTCGACAGGTCGATGGCCCGGTCGACGTCCTGCGGCTGGAGCACGCGCAGGATGCCTTCGAGCAGGTAGTAGTCGGCGTAGGGGAGGGAGACCTCGATTCCGTCCTCGGCCGGCCGGTTGCGGGTGCAGCGGGCGACTATCGCCTCCGCGCGGGCGGAGTTCTTCGTCAGGCACGACTCCGACAGCGCGGTGAGGATCCGCAGGGCGATCTGCCGGTAGTCGCGCCGGTCGGCCGCGGCGGACAGGTCGAGCAGTCCGCATGCCATGACCGCACCGGCCGAGGCGTCCTTGATGTCGTACGGCGCTTGCGGTGCCTTGTAGTCCCACACCGGAACGTGATCCGGACTCAGCGCTCCCACGGCGAAGTCGGCGAGTCTGCGTGCCGTGGAAAGAAACTCCTGATCTCCGGTCCGGCGGTACATCGTGGTGAACCCGTAGATGCCCCAGGCCTGCCCGCGGGACCAGCAGGAGGCCGGGCTGTAGCCCTGGACGGTGTTCGGGCCGATCGGGGCGCCGGTTTCGGGGTCGAAGTCGTAAACGTGGGGGGTGGAGCCATCCGGGCGGGGAAAGACCCGTTGTGCCGTCTTGGCGTGCTCCACGGCGATGTCGAGGTATTTGCCGTCGCCCGTCTGCCGGCCGGCAAAGGCCAGCAGGTCGAGGTTCATGATCGTGTCCATGATGACCCGGCCCGCGTTGTTCGGGTCGTTCAGTGCTCCCCAGGCCCGGATGAAGCGGCCGCGTGGGTTGTAGCGCTGGATGAGCGACTCGGCCGCCTCGATCGCGCCCGTGCGCCAACTGTCGTCGCCGGTCAGTCGCCAGGCGGTGACCCAGGACGGGTAGAAGAGGAAGCCGAGGTCGTGGGTGGTGGTGTCGTGCCGGCGCGGAGCGAGTTTGCGGGCGGAGTCGAGCGCCAGCGTGCGGAACACGTCGTCTCCACTGTGGAGATACGCCATCCACAGCGTCCCCGGCCAGAACCCGCCGACCCAGTCACCGTTCTGGGAGTAGGTCCACTTCTCGAACTTCGTGCCGACGGGAAAGCCGGTCACGCCGGGCGCGACGGTGTGCAGTTTCCCCACCGCGTAGTCGGCCGCCGCGCGGAGCGCCCGCGCAGCCGAGGCCGGGCTCTGCTCCCCGGACACCCTCGCGGCGTCGGCGGGTGAGACGGCGGTTGCCGTGGCTCCGGCTGCCACGGCGAGCACGGTGCGCCGGGAAACGCTCATGGACGGGCCTCCAAGTAGGCAATGTGGCAGGGGTGTTGAGGGAGTCTGGCACGGCAGCGGTCTTCACGTACACCCACTTGGGCGAGATTCATGTATGTGAATTGGTGTGGAGCCTGCCCGCGGTGCGCAACTCCGGCGCGGGTACGGTGCGGAGCGACCCGCTCATCCGGCCGGCGTATCCGGAGATCCCGGGGACGGCCGGGCGGGGCGAACCCGATTCCCATCCGGAAGGTGACCGCCGATGTCCCAGCCCGCCATCACCACTCCCGTCGCGAGCGCGCCGAGTGCCCCGGTCCTCGCCGAGGTCGTCCGCTCCGGATTCGTCGAAGGACGGCACCGGGGCAGCGTGGTGCTCCTGGCCGCGGACGGCTCAGTGGAGTGGGCGATCGGCGATGTGACGTCCCCCGTCTTTCCGCGATCCTCCAACAAGCCGATGCAGGCGGCGGGCATGCTGCGGGCCGGCCTCGACCTCCGGGGAGAGCGGCTCGCCCTGGCCGCCGCGAGCCACTCCGGCGAGCCGTTCCACCGCGACCTGGTGCGAGCGATGCTCGACGAGCACGGGCTGACCCCGGAACACCTTCAGTGCCCGCCCGCCCTCCCGCTGGACCAGGAGGAGCAGGAGGCCTATCTGGCGGCCGGCGGCCGGCGCGACCGCGTGGCCATGAACTGCTCCGGCAAACACACGGCGATGCTGGCCGCCGCCGCGCTCCGGGGCTGGCCGCAGGAGTCCTACCTCGACCCGGACCATCCGCTTCAGCGCCTCATCCGCACGGTCGTGGAGGAGGCGGCCGGTGAACCGGTGGCCGCTGTCGGCGTGGACGGCTGCGGGGCGCCGCTGATGGCGATCAGCCTGACCGGCCTCGCCCGTGCCTTCCGGTCCTTCGTCCTCGCCGCACCCGGCACCCCCGAACGGCGGGTCGCCGACGCCATGCGCGCCCACCCCGAGTACGTCGCCGGCACCCACCGCCACGACACCTGGCTCATGAAGGAGATGCCGGGCGTCCTGTCGAAGGTGGGCGCGGAAGCCGTACAGGCCCTCGCCCTGCCCGACGGCCGCGCCCTGGCCCTCAAGATCGAGGACGGTGGAGTCCGGGCCCTCGGCCCCGTTCTGGCCCGTGCGTTGCGCCTGACGGGGGTCAAGGCGCCGGTCGTGGTCCGCATCGGTCGTATGCCGGTGCTGGGTCGGGGTGAGGAGGTGGGGGAGGTGCGGGCGGTGTTCTGACACGCGTCACTGACGGAACGTCAGCCGAGCTGGACGGCAAGGGCGCTGGCGCGATCTTGCGGCTGTGGACGCGGCGTACGGCTGTCGGCTTCCGTTCCTTGAGCGTTTAACTGGCGATTCCTGTGCGTACGGTGTGCCCTCCCTAGGGTCCATGAGGCTTTCGAAAGAAGGGGCTCATGGACTCACTCCTCGCGATCCGGGCTCGCGGGATCGTCAAGTGTTTCGGAGATGTCGTCGCACTCGACGGCATCGACCTCGACGTCGCGCAGGGACAGATCCACGGACTGGTCGGCCCTAACGGCGCCGGCAAGACGACACTCCTCGGACTCCTGCTCGGGCTGGCCGTGGCCGACAGCGGCAGTCTGGAGATCCTCGGTACGCCGGTGGGCAGGACGTTCGCCGCTCCGGACGGTGTCGCCGGGTTCGTGGACGGTCCTGGCCTCTACCCGTCGCTCACCGCCAGGCAGAACCTCGCCGCGCTCGCCGCTCTGCGCGGCCAGGACGCGCGCACGGCGGGCATAGGCGACGTCATCGACCAAGTCGGACTCACCGACGTCGCCGACGACCGGATCCGCGGCTTCTCCCTGGGCATGCGGCAACGGCTCGGGCTGGCCGCCGCCTTGCTCACCAAGCCCCGGCTGCTCGTGCTGGACGAGCCGTCCAACGGACTCGACCCGGCCGGCAAGAAGCACGTCCACGGCGTCCTCTCCCGGCTCGCGGCGGAGGGAACCAGCGTCGTGCTGTCGAGCCACCGCATGGACGACCTCGAGGCACTGTGCTCCGAGGTCACCATCCTCGCCACCGGACGCGTCGTCTTCTCCGGTCCGTTGCGCAAACTGGCCGCCGAGCACCGTGAACTCGACTACCGGCTGATCGCCTCCGATCCGCGGACCGCCCGCCGGCTCGCTGCCGACACGCCCGGGATCCACCTCGTCGACGACGGACGTCCCGGCAGCGACGAGGTGCTCGTCGTACGCGCCCAGGTGCCGGCCCTCGACGAACTCGTGGTGCGGCTCGTGCGGTCGGGCATCGCCCCGCGTGAACTCGCCCCTGTGCTCTCCCCGTTGGAGGCCGCGTTCCTCGCCCTGACCGAACATCAGGGGGCCGGTGGGGAAGGGACGGAAGGCCTCGCCGAGCAGCCCGAGTCCGGCAAGAGCCGGCCGGAGTCCGTCATCGAACAGCAGGAAGCCGGCGCCGAGCAGCAACAAGAAGCCGGCGCCCAGCCGCAGGACACCCACGCCGAGCAGCAGGAGGCCGGCCGATGACCGCCACCGCGACCGCCCTCGCCCCCGACCGGTCCACCGGCGCCGGCCGCGTCTCGGTGGCCCGCGGCTACCGCTTCGAACTGGTCAAGCTGGTCTCGCAATGGCGGATCCGCCTGCTGGTGCTCGCCTGCTGGATCGCCCCGGCGCTCTTCGTCGCGGCGGTGAGCCAGCAGAGCACACTCCCCTCCGACACCCTCTTCGGTCGCTGGATGCTCGCCACGGGGTGGGCCGGACCACTGGTGATGCTCGGTTTCGCGGGCACCTGGGCGCTGCCGCTGCTGACCTCGGTGGTCGCCGGTGACGTGTTCGCCTCCGAGGACCGGCTCGGCACCTGGCGGCACCTGCTGGTGGCGGTCCGGTCGCCCCGGCGGATCTTCGCGGCGAAGGCGCTGGCCAGCCTCACCGTCATCCTGCTGCTCGTGGCCGGGCTGGCCTGCTCCAGCGCGGTCGGTGGCCTCGTGACCGTCGGCAACCGGCCGCTGGTCGGCCTCGACGGCCACCAGCTGACGCCATCGGACGCGGCCGGCCAGGTCGCCCTGGCCTGGGTGTGCGCACTCGCCCCGACCCTGGCCCTCGCCGCGATCGGACTCCTCGGTTCCGTCGTGCTGGGGCGGTCCCCGATGGGGCTGCTGCTGCCCGCGGTCGTCGCGCTCGCGATGCAACTCGCCCAGACGCTCCCGCTCCCGGTCTTTGTGCGCATCGCCCTGCCCGGCTACGCCTTCATCGCCTGGAACGGCCTGTTCACCAGCCCGGCACAGCTCGGCCCGCTGCTGATCGGCGTCGTGGTCAGCCTGGTGTGGGCCCTGATCGCGACAACGTTGGCGTACCTGCTGTTCCTGCGGCGAGACTTCACGAATCTCACCGCCGACGGCTCGGGGCGCCGCGCGCTCGCCGTCGGTCTTCTGCCGCTCGTCGGACTGGCCGGCGCGAGCGTCGCGGTCGTCGCCACGGCGACCGGGGCCACGGGCTCCGGGATCTCTCAGGACAAGGTGCAGCGCTCCCTCGCCACGGAGTTCGCCCACCTCTATCGCACGCAGACCAAGCAGCTCAACCGTCCCGACGTCACCGAAGCGCAGCTGAAGGCCACGGCGACGTGTGACAAGGGCAGCGTCAGGGTCGCCGCCGAGGGACCCGGCAACGACTGGCGCTGCGTCGTGTCCTGGCACCTTCCGGGCGTCGAGGCCACCGGGACGGCCATCTACCAACTCGACGTCACCTCAGACGGGCGGTTCGTCGCCGACGGCGACGGACCGAAGGAAGTGAACGGCTACTTCCTGGTGCGGACCCAGACCGGCGACGCACCGAACCCACTTTGGCAGTTCGACGGCAACGTCGAACTTCTCAGCACCACGAAGGGATGACTCTCCATGCAGGTAACACGCCATCGCAGGCCTGTGGAGACGGAGTTTCGCGGTAGACGAATCGGGCGCCGCAGCGCCCTCACGGCAGGCGCCACCGCGGTGGTCCTGGCCGTCACCGCCGGCGTCGGTTACGCCCAGACCCACCAGTTCGGCACCGACCAGGTCGGCCAGACGACCGACCGCGGCCAGGTGATCTCCAGCGACCAGTACATCGCGCCGTACGGCGACCGCCTGGTCATCAACAACGGCAAGATCATGTCGTCCTCGCCCAGCCCGGACGGCACCCACATCGCGGCCTCGGTCACCGACGGTGGGAGCGCGCTGGCCATCGTCGACGTGAAGAACTGGAAGGTGCAGCAGGTCGTCGGCACCGCCGCCTCGTCGACCCCGCGTCTGAGCAGCAACTCCGTGGGCCAGGAGGGCCCCACGTACTCGCCCGACGGCAAGCAGCTGTGGCTGGGCCAAACCGACGGCTACACGAAGTTCACGGTCAACCCGGACGGCACGGTCGCCAACCCGACCTCCATCAAGATCCCGGCGGACGGGGCCAAGCACGCCCTGGTCGGCGAGGCGGTGTTCTCCGCCGACGGCTCCACCGTGTACTCCGCGGTCAACGGCCAGAACCGGGTGGTCGCCATCGACGCGGCGACCGGCGCCGTCAAGCAGAGCTGGAACGTGGGCAACGCGCCGCGTGACATGGTCCAGGTCGGCGACAAGCTCTACATCAGCAACGAGGGCGGCCGTCCGGCCAAGGCCGGCGACACCACCATCAACTCGTATGGCACCCAGGTGCCGGCCGACCCGAAGACCGGTGCCACCACCACCGGCACCGTCAGCGTCATCGACCTGGCGAACCCGGCCGCGGACCCGTCGAGCATCGACGTCGGTCTGCACCCGACCGCCCTGTACGCCAAGGGCAAGGCGCTGTTCGTCACCAACACGGCCAGCAACAACGTGTCGGTCATCGACACCGACAAGAACAAGGTCGTGCAGACCATCGACACCCAGCCGTGGCCGGAGGCGTCGGTCGGCTACGAGCCCAACGCGGTGACGCTCACCGACGACGGCCGCCTGCTGGTGACCCTCGGCCGTGCCAACGCGGTCGCCGTCTACCGGTTCAAGAGCCCGCTGGAGCCGGTGAGTTACGTCGGCCTGCTCCCGACGGACTACTTCCCCGCGGAGATCACGACCGTCGGGAACCAGGTGCTGGTCTCCAACACCCGTGGTATCGACGCCCGCCGCCCGAACAACCCCGCCGGGCACGGCACCCACGACACGACGTCCAGCCTGCAGCGCTTCACTCTGCCGGACGACAGCGTCATCCGGTCCGAGACGGCCAAGGTCTTCCAGCAGAACGGCTGGACCCCCGGTTCGGTCTCGATGGCCAAGGGCGGCGGCACGATGCGGCCGGTGGCGGTCCCCGCCCGGCTCGGCGACCCCTCGACGATCAAGCACGTCTTCATGATCGTCAAGGAGAACCGGACCTACGACCAGGTCTTCGGTGACATGCCGCAGGGCAACGGCGACCCGTCGGTGACGCAGTTCGGCGAGAACGTGACGCCGAACCAGCACGCGCTGGCCAAGCAGTTCGGCCTGTACGACAACACGTACGACGTCGGCACGAACTCCGCCGAGGGCCACAACTGGCTGATGCAGGCCGACGACCCGGAGTACACCGAGTCCTCGGCCGGTGAGTACCAGCGCAGCTACGACACCGAGAACGACGCGCTCGGCCACCAGAAGTCCGGCTTCATCTGGAGCGGCGCGCAGGCGGCCGGGAAGACCGTGCGGGACTTCGGTGAGTTCCAGTCGGTCGAGAGCAAGCCGTCCGGCGCGACCTGGCAGAACCTGTACTGCGACGCCAAGAACATGGACGCGACCGGCCAGCCGACTGCCTACCCGATACAGACGGGCTCGGCGATCCCGTCGCTCAACTCCGTGTCGGTGCCCGGCTTCCCGATGTTCGACCTCGACGTCCCGGACGTCTACAAGTACCAGATCTGGAAGCAGGACTTCGAGAAGAACGGTCCCGCGAACCTGAACATGTTCTGGCTCTCCAACGACCACACCGGTGGTCCGGCGAGCCCGGCGGCTCAGGTGGCGGACAACGACCTCGCGGTCGGCAAGATGGTCGACGAGATCTCGCACAGCAAGTACTGGAAGGACTCGGCGATCTTCGTCGTCGAGGACGACTCCCAGGCAGGCCTCGACCACGTCGACGGCCACCGTGCCCCGATCCAGGTCATCAGCCCCTGGGCCCAGCACGGCACCGTAGACAGCCACTACTACTCCCAGATCACGATGATCCGCACCATCGAGCAGATCCTCGGGATCCACCCGATGAACCAGAAGGACAGTGCGGCGAGCCCGATGCGCGGGGCGTTCACCCAGCGCCCGGACTACACGCCGTTCAAGGCGGTGCCCAACCGGACCTCGCTGACCGACGGCCTGAAGACCCCGCCCTCCTGTGGCGTCGACACCCCGGCGGCGCAGGACCCGAAGGCGGCGGCCGTCCCGGCGGCCAAGGTCCCGGCGGACATGCAGAAGCTCGCCGCCGAGTGGGACAGCTGGAAGTCGAAGCAGCGGCTGACCGGGTCGCACGCCGTGCCCGACTTCGCCAACCCCGCGCAGATGAACCACTTCACGTGGTATCAGACGCACAACTGGAGCACGCCGTACCCCGGTGAGAAGAAGATCTACGCACCGAACGACGTGCCCGGAGCCTACATCCCGTCGTCGGAGTCCGACGGCTGACGCAGGCTGATTCGTCGAGGACCCCTGGCCGGCTGCGCGCCTGCCAGGGGTCCTCGGCGTTCCGGCGCGTCACGCCCCGCGCGAGGAACCCCGCACCGGCTCCCGAGCCGGCCCGAGCCTCTCGATGACCTCGCGCATCTCGTCCACGTCGGCTTCGTAGACGGTCGCGCCCACGCGAGGGTCCCGGGCGTGCAGGGTGTGAACGAGAGGGCCGTGCGGCGTGCCGAGCCGGACGAGGGACGCGGAGGGGCCGTGCACGGCGCGGTCGGTGCCGGGGCGGGCGGTCAGGTCGACACGGCTGACGACGCCGGGCGTGACCCAGACGGTGGCCTGGTCCAGACGGCCGAGCAGCTGGAGGTGGAAGTGGCCGCAGAGGACCAGCCGCACATCGCTTCCGCGGATCGTCTCCGCCGGCTCCTGGGCGGTGTGCGGCCCGAATGCCTGCTGCACGTCGACGCGGCAGGCGTTCCGCCTTCGTGAGGTGCGGAGATCTCATTCGGGCATAGCCTGGCAAATGGGTGGTTTCGCCGGCCGTGTCTCACCGCACTCCCGGTGAAGCCCGCCGCAGCTCACCGGCGAGGGAGGAGACATGTCGGTTTCCCAGGAGCGGCAGGCACCACCGGATCCCGCCAGGCAGGAAGCGTTCGCCGCCGAGATGGTAGACGTCCTCAACAAGGCGGCACTGGCCCTGCTCACCAGCGTCGGCCACCAGTGCGGCCTGTTCGACACCCTGGCCGGCCTGCCCCCGTCGTCCAGCGCCGGCATAGCCGAGGCGGCGGATCTCGACGAACGGTATGTGCGGGAGTGGCTGGGCGGCATGGTCGTCGGCGGACTCGTCGAGTACGACCCGGCGCGGGACACGTACGTGTTGCCGGCGGAGCACGCCGCATCGCTGACCAAGGCGGCGGGCCCGGACAACGTGGCGGCCATGATGCCGTACGTCGCGCTCATGGGCGAGGTCGAGCAACAGGTCGTGCGGTGCTTCCGCAGGGGCGGCGGAGTGCCGTACTCGGCGTATCCCCGCTTCCAGGCCCTGCGGGCCGAGGAGACCGCCCGGGTCTACGACCTCGCGCTGGTGGATGTGATCGTGCCGCTGGTGCCGGGGCTGCCCGAGCGGCTCCGGGCCGGCATCGAGGTTCTCGACGTGGGCACGGGGCAGGGCCACGCCCCGCTCGTGCTGGCGAAGGCGTTTCCCGCGAGCCGCTTCCACGGCCTGGACCAGTCGGAAACCGCCATCGCGACCGCCCGGGCCGAGGCAGCCGTCGCCGGTCTGCACAACCTGGACTACGCCGTCGCCGATGCGACCCGGATCACCAGCGAATACGACCTCATCACCGCCTTCGACGTCATCCACGACCTGGCCCGGCCGGCCGAGACCCTCGAGGCGATCGCCCGCGCCCTGCGCCCCGCGGGCACGTTCCTCATGGGTGACATCGCCGCCTCCAGCAGGCTGGAGCAGAACATCGGCCGTCCCTTCGCCCCCGCGCTCTACGGCTTCTCTGTCTTCTACTGCATGACGACCTCGCTCAGCACGGGCGGTGCCGGTCTGGGCACGGCGTGGGGCCAGGAGACGGCCGTGCGGATGCTCGGGGAGGCGGGGTTCGGGACCATAGACGTCAAGTCCGTGGAGGGTGACCCGATCAACGTCTATTACGTGGCGACCAAGCGCTGAGCAGCCCACTGGTGCCCCGGCACCGAAGCTGTCCGCACGGTCTACAGGACTCGTACCTCGGAGAAGGCACTCGGCCATGAGCACCATCGACGAAACGGCTGCCGGCGTTCTGCGCGAGGCACTGCGGGGATCCCTGATCACACCGCAGGACCCCGGCTACGACGCGGCCCGCAGCATCTACAACGCCATGATCGACCGGCGGCCGGCCGCCTTCGCCCAGTGCGTGGACGTGGCCGACGTGCAGGCGGTGATCTCCTTCGCCCGGGACACCGGAGTGGAGCTCGCCGTGCGCGGCGGCGGCCACAGCGGCCCGGGTCTGTGCCTGGTCGACGACGGACTCGTCCTCGACCTCACGCCGATACGCTGGGTCAGGGTGGACCCGGAGACGGACACCGTCCAGGTGGGCGGAGGCAGCCAACTCGGTGACCTCGACCATGCGACACACGCCTTCGGGCGCGCCGTGCCGGCCGGGATCGTGTCGACCACGGGCGTCGGCGGTCTCACCCTGGGCGGCGGCCACGGTTATCTCACCCGCAGGTACGGCCTGACGATCGACAGCCTGTTGTCGGCCGACGTCGTCCTCGCCGACGGCAGCTATGTCACCGCGTCGGCGGACAGCCACCCGGACCTGTTCTGGGCGCTGCGCGGTGGCGGCGGCAACTTCGGCGTGGTGTCGTCGTTCACCTTCGAGCTGCACCCGGCGTCCACGGTCGGGGTCGCCGTGACGGTGTGGCCGGTCGACCGCACGCCCGAAGTGCTGCGCTGGTACCGGGAGTTCCTGCCGGCCGCGCCGGACGAGCTCTACGGGTTCTTCGTCCTCCTCGTCGTACCGCCCGGCCCGCCCTTCCCCGAGCCGGTTCATGGCCAGAAGATGTGCGGTGTGATCTGGTGCTACACGGGGGACCTCTCCGACGAGCACCTGGCGGAGACGTTCGCCGTGGTGAACGAGCCGGCGCCGCCGGCCTTCCACTTCGCCGCCCCGATGCCCTACCCCGCCTTGCAGACCATGTTCGACGGGCTGCTTCCCGAGGGACTGCAGTGGTACTGGCGCGGCGACTTCTTCGAGACCATCTCCGACGCCGCGATCGACGTTCACCACAAGTACGGCCAGAACATTCCGACCGGCCTGTCGACCATGCACCTGTACCCGGTGGACGGGGCGGCCCACCAGGTCGATGACGCGGACGGCACGGCCTGGGCCTACCGGGACGCCGTCTGGTCGGGCATCGTCGCCGGCATCGACCCGGACCCCGCCAACGCCGAGGCGATCCGGCAGTGGTGCGTCGACTACTGGACCGACCTGCACCCGCACTCCATGGGCGGCTCCTACGTCAACTTCATCGGCCCCGGGGAGAGTCAGGAACGGGTCCGCACCACCTACCGCGGCCACTACGACCGCCTGGCCGCGGTCAAGCGCGCCTACGACCCGGACAACCTGTTCCACGCCAACCAGAACATCCCACCGGCCCCGGACTGACGGGCGCGCACACCGTGTGCCGCGTCAGCGGTCGGTGTCGTGTTCGCTGATCCAGCGGGCGGCGAGCAGGCCGGAGCCGGCGGTGAGCGCGGCGGCGGCGACGACGGTGGCGTTCAGGCCGAGGGCGTCGGCGAGGATGCCCGCGACGAGGGCGCCCACCGCGTAGCCGATGTCGCGCCAGAACCGGTAGGTGCCCAGTGCGCCCGTCCGCCACGCGGGGTGCGCGTGGTCGGAGACCGAGGCGATCAGGGCCGGGTAGACCATGGCGGTGCCGAGCCCGAGCGCGACGGCCGAGAGGACGCCCGCCAGGAGCGGGGTGTCCAACAGGACGAGGGCCACGACGAATCCGGCGGCCTGGGTCAGCATGCCGACGACGATGAGCGGTTTGCGGCCGACCCGGTCGGAGAGGTGGCCGGTGGGGATCTGGCCGAGGCCCCAGAGGATGGGGTACAGGCCCTTGATGAGGCCGACCGCGGCGAGGCCGAGACCGTGGTCGGTGAAGAGCAGGGGGAAGACGCCCCAGGTCAGGCCGTCGTTGAGGTTGTTGACCAGGCCGGCCTGGCTGGCGCCGCGCAGGGAACGGTGGTGCCAGGAGGTCCGGGCGAAGGTGGCGGCCAGGGCGGTGCTCTCGCCGGACGGCAGGGGCCTGGTGTGCTGGGCGAGTTCGAGGGCGACGTGCGCGGCGGTGTCCCGCACGACCAGGGCGAGGCCGAGCCCGGCGGCGACGAAGACCACACCGATGAGTTCCGGAACCGGACGCAGGCCGTACGCGGTGGCGAGATAGCCGGTGACCAGGGCGGTGGTGCCGACGGCGGTGTAGCCGGCCGCCTCGTTCAGGCCGGTGGCCAGTCCGCGCCGGGCGGGTCCGACCAGGTCGATCTTCATGTTGACCGTCATCGACCAGGTCAGGCCCTGGTTGAGGCCGAGCAGTACGTTCGCGGCGACGATCCACCCCCAGGACGGTGCCCAGGCGAGGGCGAACGGCACGGGGATGCCGATGAGCCAGCCCGTCACCAGCAGCTGCTTGCGGCGGAAGCGGGCCGTCAGCGCGCCCGCGGCGAGGTTGGTGAGGGCCTTGGTGAGGCCGAAGGCGATGATGAAGGAGAAGACGGCCAGGTCATTGGTCAGGCCGAAGGTGCGGGCGCCGATGAGCGGGACGGTCGTGCGTTCCAGGCCGACGAGGCCGCCCACGCAGACGTTCACGATGACGAGGAGCGTGAACTGCACCCAGTTCTCGCGCAGTCCCAGCCGAACAGGCGTGGCCTCGGAGTCGATGGTCGCGCTCACCGGGCGGCGCCCACGGTGAGCCGGTGGCCGTGGGCGGCGGCGTAGTCTCGGGGGCTGCCGTTCAGTACGGTCAGGTCGGTGTGGCCGGCGCGCTCCAGGACACTGGCGGCGGTCATGGCCCGCTCCCCGTGCCCGCAGGCCACGACCGCGCCCCCGGGGACCTCGGCGGCGTGGGCGGCGAGGGCACCGAGTTCGAGGTGGACGGCGCCGGGGACGTGTCCGGCGGTGTACTCGGCCGTCTGCCGGACGTCGAGGTACGGGGCGGCCGGCGCCTGGTCGGGGGTGACGAACGCGGTGGCCGAGGTGGGGAGGCCGGCCATCTGCCAGGCGGTCATGCCTCCGGAGAGAAGGCCGGCGAGCCGCTCGTAACCGATCTTGTACGCCTGCCAGACGATCTCCGACAGGTCCTGGTCCTCTTCGGTGACGAAGGCGATGGGATCCCCTCCGGGCAGCAGCCAGCCCAGCCAGGTGGCGAACGTGCCACGCAGCGGGATGGAGATAGACCCCGGTATGTGGGCGGCGGCGTACCGGGCAGCGGGACGGACGTCGACCACATGGCCGCCGTCGGCGAACAGCGCGCGCACCTGCTCGGTGTCCAGGGCGGGGAGCGTCGGTGTGGCGGTCAGGACGGCGGGGCCGCGCCGGTTGAGCTCGGCGAGCCGCTCGAAGTAGGCGGGGTAGCTGCCGAGGCTCGCGATCAGCCGGGACACGAAGGTGTTCTCGTCGGGCGCGGCGAGCAGCGGGTTGGCCCGCTTCTCGGCGCCGATGGTGGTGGTGCGTTCGGTCCCGGGCGGGGCCGAGCAGAACGAGCCGGCTCCGTGGGTGGGCCACACCGCGGTCTCGTCCGGCAGCCGGGTCAGCCGCCGCAGGGAGCGGTACTGCGCGCGGGCCAGCTCCTCGGTGCGTCCGGCGCCGAGCAGGTCGGTGCGCGCTGCGGAGTTCACGATCAGCGAGCCGCCGGTGAACACCCCGAGCGGGCGGCCGCCGTCCAGCAGCAGGAAGGACAGGTGCTCGTCGGTGTGCCCGGGGGTGGCCACGGCCTGCAGCGTCAGGCCGCCCAGGTCGACCTCGTCGCCGTCCGCGAGGCCCTGGTGCGGGAAGGCGCGGCGGCCGGCGGCGGAAGCGAGCACGGCGGCGCCGTGGTCGTGTCCGAGCTGGACGGCACCGGAGAGGAAGTCGGCGTGCAGATGGGTGTCGGCCGCGAACGCGACGCGCAGCCCGCGCCGGTCGGCGGCTGCGTGCAGGGCCCGCAGATCGCGGCTCGCGTCGACGGCCAGGGCACGGCCGTCGCCCAGGTCGACGAGGTAGGCGCTGTTGCCCAGTCCCTCGTCCACCAGCGGAATCAGATGGTCCTCTGCGAAGCCCATGGCCGTCCCTCCAACATCCGGTACTCCTGTCACCCCTGCATCCTCTACGATATTCCATGGATTTATGGAGGATGCGCATGGAGGAGACCACGGCAACCGGTTCGAAGGCGGAGCTCTACGACGCGTTCGCGGCCAGCGGCAAGGCGCTGGCCAGCGGAAAACGTCTGGAACTGCTCGATCTGCTGGCCCAGGGCGAGCGCACCGTCGACGCCCTCGCGAAAGCGGCCGGGCTCAACCTGACGACCGCGTCGGCGCACCTGCAGACGCTCAAGCAGGCCGGATTCGTCGCCACCCGCCGGGAGGGCGTACGCATCCACTACCGGCTCGCCGGCGACGACGTGGCCCGGCTGTTCGCGCTGCTGCGCAAGGTCGCCGAGAAACACCAGGCCGCCGTGCCGGCCGCCCGCGACGCCTACCTCGGTGACGACGGCGCCGTGGAGGTCAGCCGCGAGGAACTCCACGCCCGTGTGGCAGCGGGGGATGTGGTGGCGCTCGATGTGCGGCCGGTGGAGGAGTACCGGGCCGGGCACATCCCCGGCGCGATCTCCATCCCGGTCGGCGAACTGGCTGACCGCATCAACGAGTTGCCCGAGGACACCGAGATCGTCGTCTACTGCCGTGGCGAGTACTGCGTCCTCGCCTACGACGCGGTCCGGCTCCTCACCGGCCGCGGGCGACGGGCCATCCGCCTCGACGACGGCATGCTCGAATGGCGCCTGGCCGAGATGCCCGTGGCCGCGGCCGAGCCGACGTGAGCGAGGCGATCGGCGATGGCTCCCAGGTGGGCGCCGCCGCCGGTCGTACCGGCCTGCGGCCGACGGCGTCTACCGCTTGGCCGGAACGATCCGGCGGCCCGTGAGGCTCGTGGGCCGGATCGACACCCACATCTCGCGCTCACCACCGGCGAATGGCGGGGTGTGGGCCTGCCGGGTGAGGCTCCGGACGGTGTCCGGGTCCGTCACGACGGTCGCCGGCCCGACGGCGAGGACGCTCCAGCCCTGGCCAAGAGCATCGTCCAGGTGATCGACCTCGAAGGCGACCTCCTGTTCGGCGGCCGAGGCGGCCACGGAATCGGGCGCGGTCCGGTAGACGATGGCGTCGTCGACGACGTCGTAGTTGACCGGTATGACGGCCGGGCGGCCGTCGGACGTAGTCACCGAGACGCGTCCCACGCCGTACGCGGAGAGCAGCGTGCGGCATTCCTCCGGGGAGAGGTCGCGCAGCTCTGGATGGATCAGTGCGTAGCCCTGACCGGGTGGAAGATCGATGCCTCCGCCGCGCAGTGCGGCGACCGTGGTGCCCAGTGCGTCGGCCAGTCTGACGAGCGTCGTCAGGGTCGGGTCGGCGGGCCGTTCCTCGAGGTACGCCAGATAGTCGGGCGACATCCTGGCGCGGCCGGCCGTCTCCTCGCGGCTGAGGCCCTGCCTCTGGCGTTCGCGGGCCACGCGCCGTCCGACGTCCCCGGGGTCGGCAGCTCCTCGCGGTGGGGCGGCGGGGGGCACGGTGGTCGCTTCACCCGTGTCCTGCCGTGGCCCGTGCGTGGGCGCGGCCTGCTCGCGGTGCAGAGGACGGATGTGTGCGTCGGGTCCCGGGAACACAAGGGTCACTTCGTCCGTGTCCGACCAGCGCACCTCGTAGGGAGGTGTTCCGTCCTCGTGGCGGAGTCCGACGATCTCGCCGTCGCGCCTGGTGGCACCTGTCGCCGGACTTTCCACGATGAGCTGGTCGCCGAGGTGAGCTCGCATGATCGCCGCCCTCTCCTCAGAATCGTGCTCTAACCAACGTGCCACGCGGGACACATCAACCAACGTGCCACGCGGGACACATCGCCGCACGGGGCGCGAGCCCCGTGCCCCCAGAGACTCCGGGGCCCTGCTGCGCAGCACAGGTTCACACGGGCCGTGCAGAGGGCTGACGGGTGCTCTGCCGGGGCGCCTCCACTCCCTGCATGTCGCGTTCGGCGGCGCTGAGCAGCTGATGGGCGAGGTCGACCATGGCCCGCCCCGCCGCCAGTTCGTCGCCGATCTCCGGCACGTTCGCGTCCGCCGGATGGCAGCGCGCTCTTCCGTCGGCGGAGAGAGCGGTGGTGCCGGTGTGCAGCACCACATGTGCCTTCGTCGTTCCGTCGTCGTCCTCGAAGAGGTGGAGGCGGACCTGCCACTGCGTCGTGTGCGACATGACGTTCCTCCTCGTCTCGGCCCGACGACTGGCACATCGTCCGGCCTCCGGCGAGCCGCTGGTCGGTTTCCCCTCTCCGTCCCACCATCGTCCGGTGGTGGCCCTCGGGCCCAGGGCCGAACGTCCCTGGGAGACCGACGTCCGGCCCCGGCAGACCGACGTCCGGCCTTGTGAGACCGACCGGACGCCCGCTCGGGCCGGCTGCGTCGCTCGGGTTCACGGCCGCCGCCCGCCTGAGACGATGAACGGGCACCTTCCCGGGAGGTGACGGGTATGCCGCGTCGGTTCCGGCTCACGCTGCTGGGCGTGGGCGCCATGGCGTCCCCGCGTTTCGCCCCGGCCGGCCTGCTGGTCGCCTACGGCCGCCATCGCGTCGCGTTCGACGGCGGGCCCGGCGCCGAGCCGCCCGAGGGCCGGCTGGACGCCTGGCTCGTGACCGACGAGCACGCCGAACTGCGTTCCGCCCTGCGGCGTCTCGCCGCCGAGCGCGGCCTGGTGCCGCGCATGACGGACGCGGACTTCGGCGAGCTGCGCATCCGTGCGCTGCCGGTCGCGCACACCTCCCATCCCACCTGCGGTTACCGCATCGAGGGAGAGCCGGGGGCGGTGGTGTGGGCACCGGAGTTCTGGACCTTCCCGGCCTGGGCCACAGACGTGGACCTGATGTTCGCCGAGGCCTCGTGCTGGGACCGCCCCATCCGCTTCCGCGGCGGGGTGGGCGGGCACGCCCCCGTACGGGACGTCGGCGGCGAAGCGGCCCGGAACCGGGTCGGACGCCTGGTCTACGCGCACATCGGCCGCCCCTGCCTCCGGGCCATGGACGCCGGTCTGACCCCCGATTACGGGGAGTGGGGCCGTGAGGGCCGTACGTACGTCCTGTCCACACCCCACCGAACGTGCTGATCGTCGTGGATCCGCCCTCCCCGGCAGCCCCGGGGTGTCAGCGCCCGCCCGGCTGTGGCCAAGGGACCGATCGGCCCAGCGTGACTGGCCGCATGGCTCTGTCGACGCGCGGCCGCACCGGAAATGCTGCGACCGTGGCCTGAAAGGCCGGCGAGGCCTCCGGTGCCGTCCGCGGTGCTGAAGGAGGTCGGTCAGGAGAGGCGGAGACCATGTCCGGAACCGTCACGGCAGGCATCGACGGCTCACCCGAGAGCAGGGCGGCGGCCGAGTGGGCGGCGCGCGAGGCGCTGCTGCGCGGCCTGCAGCTGAAGATCGTGTACGTCAGGGAGCCGGTGCCCAGGCGCCTGGCCCAGAACCCGCTGCTGGACCCCGAGGCCTACCGGCACTGGGCCGAGCAGACGGTGCAGGAAGCCGCGGAGGGCATCCGGGCGCGTCACCCCGGCCTCACGGTGGTGACCGAGCAGCTCACCGGAACCGTGGCCGACATCCTCTGCGAAGCGGCGGGGCCCGCCGAACTGCTGGTGCTGGGCTCACGGGGCCTCGGTGGGGTCGGCGGGTTCCTGGCCGGCTCGGTGAGTCTGGCCGTCGTGGCCCGCGCCGAGCGTCCGGTGGTGCTGGTACGGGCGGCCGAGCAGGCCGCGGACGAGCACAGGACGGATCCCGCGGGCGTGCCGTCCGCCGCGGCGCCCTTCCGGCCCGTCGTGCTCGGTCTCGACATCGATGATCCGGACGACACCCTGCTGGAGTTCGCCTTCGAGGCCGCCGTACGCCGGAAAGCCCCCCTGCGGGCCGTCCACAGCTGGCCCGAGCCACCGACCTCCTTCTACCGCTTCGCCGGCGACGTCGAGCTCTACGACTCGCTCGCGCGGGGACAGGCCGAGCTGCTGAGCAAGGTGCTGCGACCCTGGCGGCAGAAGTTCCCGGACGTCGAGGTGATCGAGTCGAGCCGGTGCGGCAGTGCCGCACAGAATGTCGTAGAGGAGTCCCGCGACGCCTCGCTGGCCGTCGTCGGCCGGCGCATCCGCACCGGCTTGTTCGGTGACCGCATCGGGCATGTCACGCACGCCGCCATCCACCACATCACCGCCCCCGTCGCGGTCGTCGCACACAGCTGACCCGCCACTGCGAGAAGGAGGACCCTGAAGGCACCGGCGAGGAGGCGGCTGGGGCCAATGGCCCGTGGAAGGGCCATGCGGCCCCATGACAGGGACGGCATGTCCGGCGAGCTTGAAAGAGCACCGGGCGCCACACCTGCGCCGCCCGAGAGGCATGACCGGGGCCGGACGCCCGGTACGAGGAGGCAACCGTGGACGAGCGACTCGCGGTGCGGAGTCTGATGGATGCCGCCCCGTACTCGATCGGTGAGGACGAGAGCGTGCTGATGGCCTGGGAGGTCATGGAGAGGTCCGGGCAGCGTCAGCTCCCGGTGGTCCGTGGGGACGGCTGCTGCGCCGGTGTCCTGGACCGCACCGAACTCGCAGTGGCCTGCGCAGCCGCGGCTGCGACGCTGTCCCGGCGCACGGTGCGTGAGCTCGTGCACGCCCGCCGGACCGTCACGGTCCACCCCGAGGAATCGATTCTCCGAGCGGCGGCCGTGATGACCGAGGAACACCTCGACGCCCTGCCGGTCACGGATCCACGCGGACGGCTGGTCGGCCTGCTCACGGCCCGGGACTACGTGGCCGAGGCCGCGGGCCTGCGCACCCGCGCCGAGACGGTCAGCCGGAGTCCCGCACGGGCCACCCTGGACGGGCTGCCGCCTCGCCACGCACCACAGGCACGCGGAATCCCCATTCCGTAGCGGTTCCGCTCACCGGGCCGCTCATGGGCCCGCTCACTCAGAAAGGAAGGCTGACGTCATGGTCTGGGCATCATGGACCACTCCCGGGGTCTTCACCGGCCGGGGTGGCGCACGAACCAACGAGGCGGGGATCGTCGTCGGCGACCTGACCGTCCACACCACCTGGGACGGCAACGAGGCCGACGTGGCGGTCCAGTACACGGGCACCTCCGAATGGTTCACCCTCACCGGAAGCCCCGTGCCCTGCCGTTCCGAGGTGCACAGCCGGCAACTGCATCAGGCCGCGGTGGAGGCGGTCAAGGCGGGCGGCGGCTCCACCGTCCCTCAACTCTGAGCACATGCAGATGACTTGCTCGGCGTGCCGCTGCCGTACGCCGAGCCGCCCGGTCCCCGAGTCGCCCGGACGTAAATGCGGTTGCCCCTCCGCCCCCGGGTGCGCATCCTGCTGGGATGCGCTTTTCCGTCAACATCCCCAACTTCGGCGACTTCGCCGATCCCCGTAACGTCGCGACCGTGGCCGCTGCCGCCGAAGAGGCGGGCTGGGACGGACTGTTCGTCTGGGATCACGTGCTGCACCGGCAGCACCAGGGTCGTCCCTTCGGGGACCCCTGGATGCTGCTGACCGCCGCCGCGCTGGCGACCTCCCGGATCCGGCTGGGCACCCTGCTGACGCCGGTCCCGCGCTACCGTCCGCAGCAACTCGCCCGCCAGGTGGCGACCTTGGATCACCTCAGCGGCGGCCGGGTGATCTTCGCCGCGGGCCTGGGAGGCCCGGTCGAGGACGAATACGGCAGCTTCGGCGACACCACCGATCCGCGCCTCCTCGCCGAGCGGCTGGACGAGGGACTGCAGCTGTTGCGGCGGTTCTGGTCCGGCGAGCCGGTGAACCACCACGGCCCGCACTACGAGGTGCGGGACGTGACGCTGGTGCCCGCCACCGTGCAGCGGCCCGGTCCGCCGGTGTGGATCGGCGGGTTCTGGCCGCGCCGCCCGCCCATGCGCCGAGCGGCCCGGTGGGACGGCGCGGTGCCGCTCTTCGAGACGGCCCGGCACGGGCATGTGCCGGATGCGGCGGAGGTACGGGAACTGGTCGGCTATGTGCGCAAGCAGCGTACGGCCGGACCCGAGCACCCCTTCGAGTTCGTGCTCGGCGGTGCCACGCCCCCGGATCCGGCCAAGGCCAGGGACGTGATCGGTCCGCTGTACGACGCCGGCGCCACCTGGTGGGACGAGCGACAGGTGCAGACCGGCCCCGACCTGGACCGTCTGACACCGGTGCTGCGCCGCATCGAGGCGGGCCCGCCACTGTTCTGAACAGCCACCCCTGCCCCGCCTCCTTGCATGAACGGACTTCATCGTCGCCGCGCCCGAGGCACGAGGTCGGTGATCCAGACGTTGCGTCCCCGATCGGCGAGGAAGGCCGAAACCGCCAGCAGCAGCGCGCAGGACGCGACGACGAGAGCCACCAGGAGAGGTCCTGTGACGCCGTGAGTCTCCGCGAGGCTTCCCGACGCGGCCTGTCCGGCGGCCGTCCCGAGGGGGCCGCCGGCGCACAGGACGGTCATGGCGATCGCGGCGCGTTCAGCGGGGGCGAGCCGTTCGGTCAGGGCGTAGAGGCTGATCATGCAGGGCGCGACGGTGAAACTCGCCGGCGCGATGCCCACGGGCACGGACACGAGCCGGGCGCCGACGAACAGTGCCAGCATGCCGGTGCAGAGCACCGCGGCGAATGACACGTACCGGGCGCGCAGGGAGAACCGCTGCGGGAGCCAGGCACAGGCGGCGCCGGCCAGAGCACTGCCGATGCCGAACTCGGCGTAGACGAGTCCCGAGGCGCCGGGCTCGTCGATCGTGTCGGCGAACACGGTGACGGCCGTCTGGACCGCCCAGAGCCGTGGACGGCGGCGAGTTGGGGTCTGGTGCGGGAAGTGTCAGCGGCTGTCGCGGCGTGCCTCGTACCGACCCACCTCGAAGAGGTCGTACGCGTCCGGTGTGCCGGGTGGAGCCGGAGGAAGGCGGCGTGCCCCTTCCACGCACCGCTCGTCGTCGTGCCGGGCGAGGCCGTACACGGCGGCCACCCGGACGCGGCGCACCGGGTCGTCCAGCAGGGCCGCCATGGCGTCGGCGAGGACGGGATCGCGGTCCCTGCCCTCGGCGACCGTGCGGCAGGCGGACTCGCGCACCTCTGCGTCCGGATCGGCCATGAGGTCCACCAACGCCTTCCGGACGGCGGCGGGGAAGCCCAGCGGCCCCGACGCGAAACCGGAGGCCACCGCGCGTCGTGGCCGGGGGTCGGGATGGCCGACGTAGGCCAGGAGTGCCGCGTCGGCCCGCGGGCCGGGGTGTTCGGAGAGACCGACCAGCACCTCGGTGACAGTCCGTGGCCTGGCATGCCACGGACTGCCCAACAAGGCTCTGACACCGGCATGTTGTTTCGGCTACGGCTTCCGGGCGAGCCCGCCGTGCTCGGCGATGACCTCCGGGGTGGGCGAACCGGGCTCCGGACGCCACTGCGTGACCGAGACGACGCCGGGCTCGATGAGTTCCAAGCCGTCGAAGAAGGCGGTGATCTGGTCGACGGTACGCAGGTTGTACGGGACGGCGCCACTGTCGTTGTAGGCGTCCTGGGCCTGCTCGAAGACCGGGTCGATGCCGCGTGAGCCGTCGTTGACGGAGAGGTAACTGCCCGACGGCAGGGCGTCCATCAGCCGGTTCGCGATGGAGCGGGCCTGATCGTAGTCGGCGACGTGTCCCAGGATGTTGCTGAGGATCAGCGCGACGGGGCGGCCGAAGTCCAGTGTCCCGGCGGCGGCTTCGAGGATCCGTTCCGGGGCGGTCACGTCGGCGTCGATGTAGGCGGTCGCGCCCTCGGCGGAGGAGTAGAGCAGGGCGCGGGCGTGCGCCAGGACCATCGGGTCGTTGTCGACGTAGACGATCCGGGCCTCGGGGGCGAGCCGTTGGGCGACCTCATGGGTGTTCTCGGCGGTCGGCAGTCCGGTGCCGACGTCCAGGAACTGCCGGATGCCCGCCTCGTGGACCAGATAGGTGATGTTGCGGCGCAGGAAGGCACGGCTGCTGCGGGCGATGGTGACGATGCCGGGGAAGACCGCGGTGTACGCGTCGCCGGCCTCCTCGTCGACGGGGTAGTTGTCCTTGCCGCCGAGCCAGTAGTTCCAGATACGGGCGGAGTGCGGCACCGACGTGTCGATCTTCTGGCCCATCGCCGTCTCGGGCGTCGTCGCGGGGTCGGTCATGAGTCGTGTCCGTCTTTCGTGAAGGCGTGTCAAGGCGTGGATCACTCACCGCACAACCTACGTCCGAACGCTCGCCTTTCGCCTATGAGTTCGGGTTACTCCCTGCCGGACGGTGCCGTGGGGTTGCCCGACCGTTCCTGTACGGTCTTCGCCGCCGGCGTGTACCTTCCCGGCCGGCAGACTCGCTCTCACCTTGTCCAGGTGCAAGAGGGACCCCCCGGGACATGGTGTCCCGGGAGCTCTCCGCTGTCCGGCCGGTCGGGCTCGTGCGGTGTCAGCCGAGCTGGAACGTCGCCTCGACCGGGTAGTGGTCGCTGGGAGCGTTGGTGTCGATCTGGCCCGTGGTCCAGCCGGACTGGGGGTCGAAGTCGACCTTGACGGTGGACATCGCGGCCGGCGTCGGGCGGCCCGGCGCGTTGAGATAGCCGATGTAGTCGAGGTCGTCCCGGTAGTCCTTCGGGAAGGACTCGATGCCGGACATGTACTGGCACCAGGCGGAGACCGGGCAGTCCATGGTCCTCAGGGTCTGGCCGGAGTCGGTGGCCGGGGTGCCGAGCACGCCGTTCACCGCGGTCTGGGCGCCTGCGTAGTCACCGCGCGCCCGGCCGCCGTAGTACTCCACGTTCAGGTCTCCGCCGATCAGCACCGGCGCCGTCGAGCCGACGATGCCGTCCACCCAGGTGCGGATCTCGCCGAGCTGCGCGAGCCGGGTGGACTGTGTGGTGTCCGTGGAGGTGTCGGACTCGTCGGCCTGCAGGTGGGTGCCGACCACCCAGCTCCTCACACCGTCCTTCTCGATCTGCACCAGCGCCGCGCCCTTGTTGGCGTGGTAGTCCCAGGTGCCGTAGGTGGAGTTGCTGAAGACGTGGGCGTAATCGGCGGTGATCGGATACTTGGAGAGGATCATGGTGCCGCCGTTGATGACGAACCACGAGTTGGAACAGTCGCCGCTGATGCCCGTCCAGCCGCCGCCGGAACAGGTCTGGCCGACGACGAGGGTGTGGTACGGGTAGAGATCGGCGAGCTTGCCGATGATGTCGGCGGTCGAGCTGTTGTTGAAGTCCTCGTCCAGCACCACCACGTCCGCGCTGTGCTTGCGGATGATCGACTCGATGGTCGGGGTGCGTTGCGCCGCCTTCTCGTTCTGGGTGCTGTCGACGATCGCGGTGCCGAGGTCGACGTTCCACGCGAACACCGAGAGGCCGGTGCCAGTGCCCGCGCTCGCGGTGGGGGCCGCGTAGCTGCTGAAGCCGAGCAGCAGAGCTGCCGCTGCGGAGGTGAGGGCGGTAGCTGTACGACGCGAGACCATGCGCTCTCCTGGTGAGGTGGGTAGTCCCCGGGCCGCGACCGATTGTTCGGTCGCGTACATGACAGCGTGACTCTAGGGTGCTTGCCGCTACGGCTGAGGGAACTTCGTCCGATCACCTCATGGAGAAAAGATGTCTGGACAAGTTCATCCCATGCGGAGTGAGTCCCACCGGTCAGCGCCTTGTGTTCATGGCCCGCCTGTTCACACGGGCGCTGGGCGGACCATGGCAGGGAGACGCCGCCTAGGGTGGGTGTATGGGCGGCGGCGTGGTGACGCTGTTTCTGTGCGGTGACGTGATGCTCGGACGCGGCGTCGACCAGATCCTCCCGCACCCCGGAGACCCGGTGCTGCGCGAGGGTTATGTCACGGATGCCCGGACGTACGTGGAACTGGTCGAGGCGGCCAGCGGTCCGATCCCCGCACCGGTTCATCCCGCCTGGCCGTGGGGCGAGGCGCTGCGGCTGCTGGAGGAGGTCGCGCCGGACGCCCGGATCGTGAATCTGGAGACGTCGGTCACGCGCAGCGACGCGTTCTGGCCGGGCAAGGCGGTGCACTACCGGATGCACCCGGCCAACCTGCCCGCCCTGACGGTGGCCCGGCCCGATGTGTGCGTCCTGGCCAACAACCACGTGCTGGACTTCGGCCGGCCGGGCCTGGAGGAAACCCTGGACTCACTCGCCGGTGCGGGCCTGCGGGCCGTGGGCGCGGGGCGCGACGCCGACGAGGCCTACGCGCCCGCGGCCGTCCCTGTCGGTCCCGGCCGCCGCGTCCTGGTCTTCGCCCTGGGGACACTGTCCAGCGGCATCCCGCCCGACTGGGCCGCGACCACGGACCGTTCCGGCGTCGCCTACGCCCGCGAGCCGTCAGCGGCGGCGGCCGAGGCGGCCGTCCAGCGGGTGCGGCGGGACAAGCGGCCGGGTGACACCGTGGTCGTGTCGGTGCACTGGGGCTCCAACTGGGGCTACCTCGTCCCCCGCGAGCAGACCCGTTTCGCCCGCGCCCTGGTCGACGGAGGCGTCGACATCGTCCACGGGCACTCCTCGCACCACCCCCGCCCCGTCGAGGTGTACCGGGACCGGTTGATCCTCTACGGCTGCGGCGACTTCATCGACGACTACGAGGGCATCTCCGGCTACGAGGAGTACCGCGACGACCTCCGGCTCGGCTACTTCGTCTCGGTGGAGGCGGACACCGGGCGCCCGACCTGCATGCGGATGGTCCCCTGGCAGGCGCGGCGTATGCGGCTGGAGCCCGCCGGGGACCAGGACCGCTCATGGCTGCGCTCGACCCTCGACCGGATCTGTCACGGCCTGCACATCGGCACGGAGGCCGACGGCACGCTCAGTGTCGCGGAGGGGCTTACGGGCGGGGGCCGTTGATGCACAGGGCACCGGACGTCACGCGGTGCAGCGAGGGTGATCCGGAGAGTCGCGGGTACCCGACGTGGGCAGACGTTTCCTGAGGAGATGACTCGGATGCTGTTCCTCGGACTGCTCCTGCTCGCGGGCACGGGTGCCTTCACGGCCCTGGCGATCGTCGGCAACCTGTCCGGCGGGCCCGAGTACACCGTTTCCGTCCTCGACCACGACATCGCCACGATGAACGGCCTCGCGCTGTTCAGCTCGGGTCTCGCGCCGGCGCTCATCTTCTGCCTGGGTCTGGCGATGATGGCCGCGGGTGGCACCCGCCGCCACCGTCACCGCCGCCACCGCGTTCCCTGTGGGCGCAGGAGCAGGACACCACGCTGGGCAGGATGACCGGGCCGGCAGGACCGGGGGCGCGGGCCTGACTGCCGGGGGATTCAGCGGCGCGGGTCGCGCCGAGGCTTCCATGTCCCTCCGCGCAGGTCCCACCGAGGCTTCCGTGGCCCTCTGCGGGGTCGCACCGAGGTTCCATAGCCTTCTACGGTGCATCCGGCGCCGATTGAAAGGCCAACAAGACAGCGCCACGTGCCTCGGGCACGATGGCTGAAGGCCTTGTTCGGGCAATGCATGTGTTCGTGCGCCGCGGCATCGGCGCCATCACCGGAAGTCCGCCGAGCCCCTGGGATGGTGAACTCACCATGCTGCTACCGGCGAAATCCGAAGTACGCCGCCTGCTGCGACGCTACCGGGTGTGCGAGCGCGCCACAGTCGCGGCACCCGCCGATCTCGCGTCGCGTGCCGCCTTCGAGGACTCGGGCTACACGCTGTGCGTGCTGATGGGCGAGCGCAACCCGCGGGAGGCGGCCGACGCCGCCCGACGCTACCTGTGCACCGACCTGGTCACTTACCTGAGGGAGCGGAACGGGCGGATACGGGCGGCCTCCGTCGGCCGGCGGTCGCGTCGCTCCACTCCGACGACCCAGGACTCCCGTGCGGGCTGACTGCTCGCACGGGCACAGCCGTGAAGGGACGAGCGATGACGACTGCCAAGGACATCATGAGCCCGGGCGCCCAGTGGATACCCCGGCACGAGACGCTGGACCGGGCCGCGCAGATGATGCGGGACCACAAGTTGGGTGCGCTTCCGGTCAGCGACCCCGACAACGGTGACCGCATGTGCGGCATCATCACCGACCGCGACATCGTGGTGAAGTGCATCGCCGCAGGTCGCGACCCCGCGCGGATGACGTGCGGTGACCTGTGCGAGGGCACACCGCGCTGGATCGATGCCGCTGCCGACATCAGGGAGGCCCTGCAGGAGATGGAGGGCCACCAGATCAAGCGCCTCCCGGTGGTCGAGAACAAGCGCATGGTCGGGATGATCAGCGAGACCGACATCGCCAGGAATCTCGCCGACGACCAACTCGTGGAGTTCGTCCACCGGGTGTACGCCCCCGCCTGATCACGTAAGAGACTCAACACCCCATCGCCGGCGATTCGGCCGCGAGCGCCGACTCCTGTCCCCAGGAGCCGGCCGGCCGAGTCGTCGGCGAAACCTTTGACGCTGACGGATCCTTGACCGCTGCTTCGGCCTCCGCGATGCTGTGTTGCGAAACGTGAGAGGTGTGCCGTAATAGGCAACACCTCGATCTCTGTGAGCCGAGGAGTGGCCATGTCTCAGCAGGTCCGTGGTGTCGTCGCGCGGAGCAAGGGCGCCCCTGTCAGTCTGGAAACCATCGTCGTTCCCGACCCCGGCCCCAGCGAGGCGCTGGTCAAGATCGAGGCCTGCGGGGTCTGCCACACCGATCTGCACTACCGCGAGGGCGGTATCAGCGACGACTTCCCCTTCCTGCTGGGGCACGAGGCCGCCGGTGTGGTCGAGGCGGTCGGTGCGGGGGTCACGGACGTGGCTCCCGGTGACTTCGTGATCCTCAACTGGCGTGCCGTGTGCGGGCAGTGCCGGGCCTGTCTGCGCGGGCGGCCCTGGTACTGCTTCAACACGCACAACGCGAAGCAGAAGATGACCCTGACCGACGGTACGGAGCTCTCGCCGGCGCTGGGTATCGGCGCGTTCGCCGAGAAGACCCTCGTCGCGGCCGGCCAGTGCACCAAGGTCGACCGGGCCGCCTCGCCCGCTGCCGCCGGGCTGCTCGGCTGCGGCGTGATGGCCGGCATCGGCGCGGCCATCAACACGGGGAACGTCGGCCGCGGGGACACCGTCGCCGTCATCGGGTGCGGCGGTGTGGGTGCCGCGGCGGTCGTCGGATCGAAGCTGGCGGGCGCGGCGAGGATCATCGCCGTGGACATCGACGACCGCAAGCTGGACACCGCCAGGAAGCTGGGCGCCACCCACACGGTCAACTCCAAGGAGGCCGACGCGGTCGACGCGGTGCGCGAGCTGACCGGCGGCTTCGGCGCCGACGTCGTCATCGAGGCCGTCGGCCGCCCGGAGACGTACCGGCAGGCCTTCTACGCCCGCGACCTCGCCGGCACCGTCGTCCTCGTCGGCGTCCCCACCCCCGAGATGAAGCTCGAACTGCCCCTGCTGGACGTCTTCGGCCGCGGCGGTGCCCTCAAGTCGTCCTGGTACGGCGACTGTCTGCCCTCCCGTGACTTCCCGATGCTCATCGACCTCTATCTGCAGGGCCGCCTCGACCTGGACGCCTTCGTCACCGAGACCATCGCGCTGGACGAGGTCGAGAAGGCCTTCGAGCGGATGCACGGCGGCGACGTGCTGCGTTCGGTGGTGCTCCTGTGATGGCGGGCGCCCGCATCGAACGTCTCGTCACGTCGGGGACGTTCTCGCTGGACGGCGGCACCTGGGACGTCGACAACAACGTGTGGATCGTGGGCGACGACACCGAGGCGGTCGTGATCGATGCCGCCCATGACGCCGATGCCATCGTCCGGGCCCTCGGCGGTCGGACCCTGCGGGCGATCGTGTGCACCCACGCGCACAACGACCACATCGACGCCGCACCCGACCTCGCCGCCCGGACCGGCGCCCCGGTCCTGCTGCACGCCGACGATCTGCCGCTGTGGAAACAGACCCATCCCGACCGGGCGCCCGACGGCGAGCTCACCGACGGCCAGCGCCTCACCGTCGCCGGAGTCGAGCTGGCCGTACTGCACACCCCGGGACATGCCCCGGGCGCCGTCTGTCTGTACGCCCCGCACCTGTCCGCGCTGTTCAGCGGCGACACGCTGTTCGCCGGCGGGCCGGGGGCCACGGGACGGTCGTACAGCGACTTCCCGACCATCATCCGGTCGATCAGGCAACGCCTCCTCGACCTGCCGGACGACACCGTCGTGCACACCGGTCACGGTGACACCACGACCATCGGCGCTGAGGCGCCGCATCTTCAGGAGTGGATAGAGCGCGGCTTCTGACCGCTCGGCGAACAGCGGCCCTGCCCCGGTGGCCAACCGACGTGGACGGCACCGGCGGCAGGGCCGTCGTCGCACCTGCTCGCCACCCTGATCCTCCTGCTGACCTGCGCTTTCGAGGTCGCTCCGGCATGCCCGGAAACCGGTCGCCGGACACCGCGCGAAGGGCCCTTGCGATGCCTTGACAAGCCTTCAGGGCGGCCAGCAGACTGACGTTGCGCTAATTGCAATCCGTTTCGCTATACGCACCGAGGTGTCATGATGATTCCCGCGTGCCGACTCGCGGATCTGCCGCGAGGCGAGGCCCACCGGCTCGACATCGACCCGCCGGTCTCGGTGTTCCACACCGACGACGGCGAGCTCTTCGCCATCGACGACACCTGCACCCACCAGGACGCGTCGCTCGCAGACGGCTGGCTGGAGGGCTGTGAGGTCGAATGTCCCCTGCACGCCTCCAAGTTCGACCTGAGGACCGGAGCCGTGGACGCGCCGCCGGCCAAGCTCCCGGTCCGTACCCACGAGGTCGTCGTCGAGGACGGCACGGTCTACGTGCGGCTGTCCACCGAGGCGCCCAATCTGCCGCCGTGCGTCGCCGCCCGCCTGGCCGGGGGCCTCGCGTGAGGACCGTCGCCGTGGTGGGCGCCTCGCTGGCCGGTCTGTCGGCCGCGCGCTCGCTGCGGAAGCGGGGGTACGACGGCCGGCTGGTCGTCGTCGGCGACGAGCTCCACCGCCCGTACGACAGGCCGCCGTTGTCCAAGGAGTTCCTGGCCGGTGCCATCGGCGAAGCGGAACTGGCACTGGAGAGGGACGGCGAGGAACTCCGGGCGGAGTGGGTGCTCGGCGCCCGCGCCACCGGACTCGACCGCACCGAGCGGGCGATCCGACTCGCCGACGGCCGGGAGATACGCGCCGACGGCGTGGTCATCGCGACCGGCGCCGCCGCCCGCACCCTGCCCGGCACCGAGGGTCTCGCCGGCGTCCACGTGCTGCGCACGCTCGACGACGCCCGCGCCCTGAGGGACGACCTGGCCCGGGGCGGACGGCTGGTGGTGATCGGCGGCGGCTTCGTCGGCGCCGAGGTCGCCTCCACGGCGTACGCCCTCGGTCTCGACGTGACCGTGGTCGAAGCGGCTCCGACGCCGCTGGCCGGACCGCTCGGCGAGGCCATGGGCAAGATCGTCTCCGCTCTCCACTCCGACCACGGTGTACGGCTGTTGTGCGGGGTCGGGGTCAAGGGGCTGAGCGGGGAGCGCAGGGTCGACGCCGTGCTGCTGGAGGACGGTCGCAGCATCCCCGCCGACACGGTCGTCGTCGGTGTGGGGGCGCGCCCCTGTGTCGAGTGGCTGGAGGGCTCCGGCGTCGCACTCGACAACGGTGTGAAGTGCGGCGCCGACGGCCGCACGAGTGTCGCCGGGGTGGTCGCCGTGGGCGACTGCGCCAACTGGTACGACCCGCACACCGGGGCCCACCGCAGGGTCGAGCACTGGACCGGCGCGCTGGAACGGCCGGACGCCGCCGTCGCCGTGCTGCTCGCCCACGGTGCGACGCGGCCGGGTGCGCCCCGGCCGCCGTACTTCTGGTCCGATCAGTACGGCGTGAAGATCCAGTTCGTCGGCCACGCCGCCGGGGCCGACAGCGTGACGGTCGAGGAGGGCTCGACCGACGACCGCAGCTTTCTGGCCGTTTACCGCAGGGGCGATCGGCCGGTCGCCGTGCTCGGCATGAACCAGCCGCGGCTGTTCACCCGCCGGCGCAAGCAGTTCGCCTCCGCCGCATCTTGACACCACCCCTGCGGCGACCCATTCTGCGTTGCACATGAAACGCAGTGTTGCTCCATACACAACGCCGCCCGAAGTTGCTCTTCCCGGCGCGTGACCCACCGATCCACGACGTCTCCCGAGGAGTGCACCGTGACCTCGACCAGCCTGCCGGACAGCCTGATCGCCACTCTTCCCGGCTCCGCCTACACGGATCCCGGCATCTTCGCCCAGGAACAGGAGCGCATCTTCGAAGCGATGTGGTTCTGCGTCGCGCGCTCGTCCGACCTGGCCAGGCCCGGTGCCTTCCGCACCGTGGACGTGGGCCGCGAGAGCATCCTCGTCACCCGGGCCCGGGACAACTCGATCCGCGCCTACTTCAACGTCTGCCGGCACCGCGGAGCCAAGCTCTGCACCGAGGAGACCGGCGAGGTCAAGCGGGCCTTCCAGTGCCCGTACCACGCCTGGACCTACGACCTGAACGGCAAGCTCGTCGCGGCGCCCAACCTGACCAAGATGCCCGATGTCGGCCGCACCGAGTACGGACTGGTGAGCGTGGCCGTCCGCGAGTGGCTCGGCTATGTCTGGGTCTGCCTGGCGGAGAACCCGCCCTCCTTCGAGGAGGACGTCGTCGGCGCGGTCGTCGAACGCCTCGGCGACGTGGAGTCCATCGAGCGCTACGACATCGCGAGCCTCTCGGTGGGCAGGCGGATCGTCTACGACGTCAAGGCGAACTGGAAGCTCATCATCGAGAACTTCATGGAGTGCTACCACTGCGCCACGATCCACCCCGAACTCACCGAGGTGCTGCCCGAGTTCGCCGACGGCTACGCCGCCCAGTCCTACGTCGGCCACGGCGCCGAGTTCGGCGCGGACGTCCAGGGCTTCACCGTCGACGGCTCCGAGGGCCTGGACCGCATTCCGGGAGTGTCCGAGGAGCAGGACCGCCGGTACTACGCGATCACCGTCAAGCCGCAGGTCTTCATCAACCTCGTGCCCGACCACGTGATCTTCCACCGGATGTACCCGGTGGCCGTCGACCGCACGATCGTCGAGTGCGACTGGCTCTACCTCCCGCACGTCGTGGAGAGCGACAAGGACGTCAGCCGGTCCGTGGAGCTCTTCGACCGGGTCAACCGCCAGGACTTCGACGCCTGCGAACGCACCCAGCCGGGGATGAGCTCACGGCTGTATGCCAAGGGCGGGGTGCTGGTGCCCAGTGAGCACCACATCGGTGCCTTCCACGACTGGGTGAACGAGCGTCTCGGCACGCTGCGGCCGGAGTGACGCGGAGGCGGTACGTGCCGTGCAGGAGGAGCGCCCGTGGCCCGCGCGGGGGGCGTACGCGGGCCGTACGGCGGTGGTGCTCCGTGCGCTCAGCCGAGGTGCCCCATCCGGTGGCTGATCTCCTCCGCGCCCTTTACCAGCACCGGTGCCAGCTCGTGCATGCGCTCCTCGGTGAACCGGTAGGAGGGGCCGGAGGCGCTGATCGACGCGATCACCTGGCCCTCCCGGTCGCGGATCGGAGCGGCCATGGCGTGCAGTCCGATCTCCAGCTCCTCCAGCGTCCAGGCGTATCCGCGCTCCCGGGCCTCGGCGAGGTTCTTCTCCAGCTTCGCCTTCGCGGAGATCGTGTGCGGAGTCAGCTTCTTCAGGCCGGTCTCGGTCAGCAGCGCGGCGCGTTCCTTGGCGGGCAGGTGGGCCAGCATGATCTTGCCGCTGGAGGTGGCGTGCAGCGGGGTCAGCTGGCCGACCCAGTTGTGGGCGGTGACGGCGGACTGGCCGCGCACCTGGTAGAGGTTGATCGCGTAGCGCTCCTGCATCACGGCGATGTTGACCGTCTCGCCGATCTCCTCGGCCAGGCGCTCGCACACCGGACGCCCCTGCTGGGTGATGTCGATGCGTCCCGTGATGGCGCCCGCCAGGCGTACGATGCCGAAGCCGAGCCGGTACTTTCCGCGCTCGCCCGACTGCTCCACGAGGCCGCGCGCCTCCAGGGCGCCGAGCAGCCGGAACGCGGTCGACTTGTGCACATCGATCTCGGCGGCCACCTCACTCACGCCCGCCTCGCCGCGCTGGGCCAGAATCTCCAGGACGCTGATGGCGCGGTCGACGGACTGCACCCCGCCGGGCGGTGATCCGTTTGTTTCGGTATCCGGACTGTAGTTGCTCATAGCGGAACTATACGCGCAGTAAACAACACACATGCAAGCAACGCGGTGTGAACAAAGATCTTACAAGTTGCGCGTTCCGCAACCTGGTGCGTATAGCGATACCCGTACTAGCATGCCCGCACATCAACGGCCCGAGCGAGACGAGGCACCATGGCTCCCTTGCAGTACGACTTCGTCATCGTCGGCGGTGGGTCAGCCGGCAGCGCACTGGCGAACCGGCTCTCGGCCGACCCCGGCAACCGGGTGCTCGTCCTGGAGGCCGGCCGCTCCGACTACCCCTGGGACGTCTTCATCCACATGCCCGCGGCGCTGACCTACCCCATCGGCAGCCGCTTCTACGACTGGAAGTACGAGTCCGAGCCCGAGCCGCACATGGGCGGCCGGCGCATCTACCACGCCCGCGGCAAGGTGCTCGGCGGCTCCAGCAGCATCAACGGCATGATCTTCCAGCGCGGCAACCCCATGGACTACGAGCGCTGGGCGGCCGATCCCGGCATGGAGACCTGGGACTACGCCCACTGCCTGCCGTACTTCCGCCGGATGGAGAACTGTCTCGCGGCCGACCCGGACGACGAGTTCCGCGGCCATGACGGCCCCCTCGTCCTCGAACGCGGCCCCGCGACCAACCCGCTCTTCACCGCCTTCCTCAAGGCCACCCAGGAGGCGGGCTACGCGCCGACGGACGATGTCAACGGCTACCGGCAGGAAGGATTCGCCAAGTTCGACCGCAACGTCCACCGCGGGCGCCGGCTGTCGGCCTCGAAGGCCTACCTCAAGCCCGCGATGAAGCGGCCGAACCTCACGGTGAAGACACGTGCCCTCGTCACCCGGGTGCTCTTCGAGGGCAAGCGGGCCGTCGGCGTCGAGTACCGGCGCGGCAAGGGCGCTCCCCAGCAGGTCCGCGCCGGCGAGGTCATCCTGTGCGGCGGTGCGATCAACTCCCCGCAGCTGCTGCAGCTCTCCGGCGTCGGCAACGCCGCCGAACTGTCCGCCCTCGGCATCGACGTGGTCCACGACCTGCCGGGCGTCGGCGAGAACATGCAGGACCACCTGGAGGTGTACGTCCAGTACGCCTGCAGGCAGCCCGTCTCCATGCAGCCGTACATGGCGAAGTGGCGCGCCCCCTTCATCGGACTGCAGTGGCTGTTCCGCAAGGGTCCCGCGGCCACCAACCACTTCGAGGCGGGCGGCTTCGCCCGCAGCAACGAGGACGTGGACTACCCCAACCTGATGTTCCACTTCCTGCCGGTCGCCGTCCGCTACGACGGCTCCTCGCCGTCCGGGGGCCACGGGTACCAGGTGCACGTCGGGCCCATGTACTCGGACGCCATCGGATCGGTGAAGATCAAGAGCAGGGATCCGCGGGTCAAGCCCGCGCTGCGCTTCAACTACCTCTCCACCGAGCAGGATCGCCGGGAGTGGGTCGAGGCGATCCGCGTCGCCCGCAGGATCCTCGACCAGCCCGCCCTCGCCCCCTACAACGACGGCGAGATCTCGCCCGGACCCTCCGTCGAGACCGACGAGGAGATCCTCGCCTGGGTCGCCAAGGAGGGCGAGACCGCCCTGCACCCCTCCTGCACCTGCAAGATGGGCACCGACGAGATGTCCGTCGTCGAACCGCTGACCATGCGGGTGCACGGGCTGGACGGGCTGCGGGTGGTGGACGCCTCGGTGATGCCGTACGTCACCAACGGCAACATCTACGCGCCGGTGATGATGGTCGCCGAGAAGGCGGCCGACCTCATCCTCGGCAAGGAGCCGCTGGAGCCCTCCAAGGCCGCGTACTACCGGCACCGCGACGCCCAGAATCAGGCCGGGTGAGCCATGGGCGCCGAGGCCCTGCGCGCGCTGCTCGGCCGCGTCCGCTACGAGGTGCTGCCGGCGAAGGCGACCGAGGAGAAGGTCCTCGCCCATGTGCCCCGCGACGTCGTGGTCACGGTCACGGCGTCGCCGGTCAAGGGGCTGGAGCCCACGCTCGGCCTCACCGAGCGGCTCGCGGCGCACGGCTACCGCGTCGTCCCGCATGTGCCCGCACGGCTGCTGCGGGACGACGCCCACCTGAAGGACGTGGCCGAACGGCTGCGCGCGACAGGTGTCGACGACGTCTTCGTGCCGGCCGGTGACGCCGATCCGCCGGCCGGGCCGTACGACGGAGCGCTGCCGGTGCTGCGCGGGCTGAGCGACCTGGGCAGTCCCTTCGCCGACCTGGGCATCACCGGCTATCCGGAGAGCCATCCGCTCATCCACGACGACATCACCATCCAGTCGATGTGGGACAAGCGGACGCACGCCACGTACATCGTCAGCAACCTGTGCTTCGATGCGCGCGTGCTGGGCGACTGGATCACCAGGATCCGGCGCCGCGCCATCGCGCTGCCCGTGTACGTGGGCGTCGCCGGGCCCGTTCAGCGGGCGAAGCTGATGGCGATGGCGACGAAGATCGGGGTGGGGGAGTCGACGCGCTTTCTCACCCGGCACCCCTCCTGGTTCCTGCGGTTCGCGGCACCCGGCGGATACGCCCCCGAGCGGCTGCTCAGCCGCTCGGCGGAGGCGTTCTCCGGGCCCGCGGCCGCGGTGGCCGGCCTGCACCTGTTCACCTTCAACCAGATCGCCGAGACGGAGCGCTGGCGCCGTGCGGCACTGGACCGGCTGGGCGGCTGACGCGCGCGGGGAGCGGCGCGGCGGCGGCCAAATCGAGATACACCGACCCCTTGACGGGTCTCGGCCGATTCGGCCAGGGTGTTCCACCACAAGCAATTCAATGCACAATGCGCAACGAATTGATGCGAAGGGCGCGGCCGTGGCAGATCTGTATGTGGACGGAGAATGGCGCGGCGCGGTGGCCGGCGGCCACCGGGAGATCCGCTGTCCGGCGGATGGCACGCCGGTCGCGACGGTCGCGGAGGCGACCCGCCCCGACACCGAGGCGGCGATCGCCGCCGCCCGGCGCGCCTTCGACGAGGGCCCCTGGCCCCGAACCCCCGAACGTGAGCGCGGCGCGCTGCTGCTGCGCACCGCCGACATCATCGAGCGCGACGCCAAGGAGTTCGCCCGCGCCGAATCCCTCGACACCGGCAAGCGCCTGGTCGAGAGCGAGTACGACGTCGCCGACGTCGTCTCCTGCTTCCGCTACTACGGCGGCATCGCCGGCACCAGCGCAGGACGGGTGGTCGACACCGGACGCGACGACGCGTTGAGCCGGGTCACGTACGAGCCCGTCGGAGTCTGCGGACTGATCACACCGTGGAACTATCCGCTGCTGCAGGCCAGTTGGAAGGTCGCCCCGGCTCTTCTCGCGGGCAACACCGTCGTCCTCAAGCCCAGCGAGCTGACGCCCTCCACCTCCGTCCTGCTGATGAAGGCCCTTCAGGAGGCAGGACTCCCGGCCGGCGCCGCCAATCTGGTGCTGGGCGCCGGAGCCGAGGCGGGCGCGCCGCTCGCCGAGCACCCGGCCGTGGACATGGTGTCGTTCACCGGAGGTCTGCAGACCGGGCGGCACATCATGGCCACCGCCGCGGTGACGGTGAAGAAGGTCGCGCTGGAACTCGGCGGCAAGAACCCGAACGTGGTCTTCGCCGACGCCGATTTCGAGACCGCCCTCGACTTCGCGCTCACCGCCGTCTTCCTGCACTCCGGGCAGGTCTGTTCGGCCGGTGCCCGCCTGATCGTCGAGGACTCGATCCACGACTCCTTCGTCGACGAGGTCGTACGCCGGGCCCGGCTCATCCGCCTCGGCGGACCCTTCGACCCCGACGCCGAGACCGGTCCGCTGATCTCCGCACAGCACCGCGAGAAGGTCGAGGCGTACGTCGCCGCGGGACTGGCCGAGGGCGCCGTACTGCGCTGCGGCGGCGCACGCCCCGACGACCCCGCGCTCGGACGCGGCTTCTACTACCCGCCCACCGTCCTCGACGAGTGCCGGCAGGACATGCGCGTGGTGCACGAGGAGTCCTTCGGACCCGTGCTCACCGTCGAGCGCTTCCACGACGAGGACGACGCCGTCCGCATCGCCAACGACACGGAGTACGGCCTCGCCGGGGCCGTCTGGACGCAGGACGCCGGCAAGGCCCAGCGGGTGGCCCGCGCGCTGCGCCACGGCACCGTGTGGATCAACGACTACCACCCCTATGTGCCGCAAGCGGAATGGGGCGGTTTCGGGCACTCGGGCGTGGGCCGTGAGCTGGGACCGACCGGCCTCGACGAGTACCGAGAGCCCAAGCACGTCTGGCAGAACATCCAACCCCGGCCGCAGCACTGGTTCCGCGGCTGAACGCCGAAAGAGGTCGATCATGACCCCAGCACAGACCGAGGTGTCGCAGCCGCGCGACACGTCCCAGGATCCCAAGGACCGCACCCCGGTCATCTCCGTGCGCCGGCTGTGGAAGGTGTTCGGGCCGAAGGCCGACGAGGTGCCGGGTTCCGAGGAGTTGTGCGGACTCACCCGCCGCGAGCTCATGGACCGCACCGGGTGCACCGCCGCCGTACGTGACGTCGACTTCGAGGTGTCGCCGGGCGAGGTCTTCGTCGTCATGGGCCTGTCCGGCTCCGGCAAGTCCACCCTGGTGCGATGTCTGACCCGGCTGATCGAACCCACCGCCGGAGAGGTCGTCTTCGAGGGCGAGGACATCCGGGGCGCCGACGCCCGCCGGCTGCGCGAACTGCGGCGCAGCAAGTTCTCCATGGTCTTCCAGCACTTCGGTCTGCTGCCGCACCGCAGGGTCGTCGACAACGTGGCGTTCGGCCTGGAGATCCGCGGCATGGGCAGGGCCGAGCGCACCAAGAAGGCCCTGGAGGTCGTCGAACTGGTGGGCCTGGCCGGCTACGAGAACTCCTACCCCGACCAGCTCTCCGGCGGTATGCAGCAGCGTGTCGGTCTCGCCCGCGCCCTCGCCGGCGACCCCGACGTCCTCTTCTTCGACGAGCCGTTCTCCGCGCTCGACCCGCTGATCCGCCGTGACATGCAGAGCGAGGTCATCCGTCTGCACCACGAGGTCGGCAAGACCATGGTGTTCATCACCCACGACCTCTCCGAGGCCCTGAAGCTCGGCGACCGCATCCTGATCATGCGCGACGGCAAGACGGTCCAGTGCGGCAGCGGCGACGAACTGGTCGGCGCCCCCGCCGACGACTACGTACGCGACTTCGTCAAGGACGTGCCGCGCGGGGATGTCCTCACCCTGCGCTGGATCATGCGGCCCGCCGAACCCGAAGACACCCTCGACGGTCCCGAGTTGGGGCCGGACGTCGTGGTGCGCGAGGCCACTCGTACCGTGCTGGCCGCCCACAGGCCGGTCAAGGTCGTCGAGAACGGCAAGCTGCTCGGCATCGTCGGCGACGAGGAGATCCTCTCCGTCGTCGCCGGACAGGAAGGCGGTGCGTGATGGCCGTCGCCGCCGATGCGACCGCACCGGTCGCGACGATGCGCAAGAAGGTCAGCCGCCCCATGGTGGTGGCGGCGATCCTGCTCGCCTGGCTGGTGCTCTTCGCCGTGCTGCGCGGCCGGCAGACGCTGACCCTCGCGGCGGCCGACCTCACCGGTCTGCACCGCCGGCTGAACGACCTCAACGACAGCATCGGGGCCAACCGCAACTCCAACCCGCTCTTCCTGTACTTCTTCAACGAGATCCGGCTGGCCATCGACAATCTGGTGACCTTCGTCCAGTCCCTGATCTCCCAGCCCACCGGCACCCGCCCGGTCCCGCAGATCGGCTGGCTGGGCGTCGTCGGGCTCACCGGCTATGTCTCCTGGGCCGTGGGCAACTGGCGGGTCGCGCTGCTGGCGGTCGCGGGCTTCACCTTCTTCGGGCTGCAGGGTCTGTGGCAGGAGAGCATGGACACGCTGGCGCTGACCCTGTCGGCCGTCCTCGTGGCCCTGCTCATCGGCATCCCACTCGGCGTGTGGGCTGGTCTCTCGGACCGGTTCAACCGGATCATGACGCCCTTCCTGGACTTCATGCAGACGATGCCGACCTTCGTCTACCTCGCCCCGCTGACCCTGATCTTCCTCATCGGCGGGGCCTCCGCCGTGATCACCACGGTGATCTACGCGGCACCGCCCGCCATCCGCATCACCGCGCACGCCATCCGCTCCGTGCCCGAGACCACCGTCGAGGCGGCCGACTCGCTCGGCACCACACGGTCGCAGCAACTGCTGAAAGTGCTGCTGCCGATGTCGAAGCGGACCGTGGTCATGGGGGTCAACCAGACCATCATGGCCGCCCTGGCCATGGTGACCATCGCCGCCCTGATCGACGCGCCCGGCCTCGGCAAGACCGTCGTACAGGCCCTGCAGTCGCTCGACGTCGGTACGGCCTTCAACGCCGGTCTGGCCATCGTCGTCATGGCCATCGTGCTCGACCGGGTCACGACCGCGGCGGCCGCACGCACCGAGGCCCGCCGCACGGGCGGGCCCTTCCTCAAATGGCGCCGTCCGCTGCTGGTGGCGGGCGGGATCGCGGCCGCCGTCCTGGTCTATCTGTCCCACACCTACGTCTGGGCGGCCGAGTTCCCCGGCAACGGCAGCACCGGCAGCCACATCGCGAGCGCGGCCGACACGACGACCACCTGGCTGCAGGACCACCTCTCGGGACTGACCAACGGTGTCCGGGACGTCATCACCAACGGTCTGCTGAACCCGTTCCAGACGCTGCTCACGGACTCCCCGTGGTGGCTCGTCGGCATCACCCTGGTCGCGCTCGGCGCGGTGCTCGGCGGCTGGCGCGCCGCGGCGACAGCCGCCGTGTGCGTCGGGCTGCTCGTGGGCACCGGCCTGTGGTCGGACAGCATGACGACCCTCGCCTCGACCGCCGTGGCCACGGTGCTGGTGATGCTGTCCGGCGTCGTCTTCGGTGTGTGGATGGGGCGCAGTCAACTGGTGGACCGGATCGTGCGGCCCAGCCTGGACGCCGCACAGGTCATGCCGCCGTTCGTCTATCTCGTGCCGTTCCTGGCCCTCTTCGGCGCCACCCGGTTCACCGCGATCGTCGCGGCCGTCGTCTACGCGGCGCCCGTCGCGATCAAGATCATCGCGGACGGAGTGCGGAACGTGTCCGAGTCCACCGTGGAGGCGGCCACCTCCGCCGGGTGCAACACCTGGCAGATCATCACCAAGGTCCAGCTGCCGATGGCACGCAGTGCCCTGACCCTGGCGACCAACCAGGGTCTGATCTACGTGCTGTCGATGGTTGTGGTGGGCGGCCTGGTAGGGGCAGGCGCCCTCGGCTACGACGTCGTGGCCGGATTCTCGCAGGGACAGCTGTACGGCAAGGGGCTGGCGGCAGGGCTCGCCATCGTACTGCTGGGAGTCATGTTCGACCGGATCACTCAGGCTGCGGCGCGACGCACCAGGGCATAAGGAGCACGACACCATGGCAAGACACTGGCGAGCCGGAGCGGCCGGCCTGGCCGTCCTCGGCCTCACCCTCACGGCCTGCTCGGGAGCGAAGGTCGGCGACAGCACCTCCGCCGGCGCGAAGTCCTCGGGCGGCAAGTGCGGCGCCTTCAACCTGGCCGTCAACCCGTGGGTCGGCTACGAGGCGGACGCGGCGGTCGTCGCGTACGTGGCGCAGCACGACCTCGGCTGCACGGTCAACAAGAAGGACCTGAAGGAGGAGATCGCCTGGCAGGGCTTCGGGACCGGTGAGGTCGACGCCGTCCTGGAGAACTGGGGCCACGACGATCTGAAGAAGAAGTACATCACCGAGCAGAAGACCGCCGTGGAGGCGGGTTCGACCGGCAACAAGGGTGTCATCGGCTGGTTCGTGCCGCCGTGGCTGGCCAAGGCCCACCCGGACATCACCGACTGGAAGAACCTCGACAAGTACGCCGACAAATTCAAGACCTCCGAGTCGGGCGGCAAGGGCCAGCTGCTCGACGGGGACCCGTCGTACGTCACCAACGACGCCGCCCTGGTCAAGAACCTGAAGCTGAACTTCAAGGTGGTGTACGCGGGCAGCGAGACCGCGCTCATCCAGGCCTACCGGACCGCCGAGAAGAACAAGCAATGGGTGATCGGCTACTTCTACGAACCCCAGTGGTTCATGTCGGAAGTGCCGCTGGTGAAGGTCAACCTGCCCACGTACACGACGGGCTGCGACGCCGACGCGGCGAAGGTGGCCTGCGATTATCCCGTCTACGACCTGGACAAGATCGTCAGTGCGCAGTTCGCCAAGTCGGGCGGCCCGGCGTACAAGCTGGTGAAGAACTTCCACTGGACGAACGACGACCAGAACACCGTGGCCAAGTACATCGCCGTGGACAAGATGTCGGACGACGCGGCGGCCAAGAAGTGGGTCGAGGCGAACCGCGACAAGGTCGACGCCTGGCTGAAGTAGCACGTCGGAAAAGGCCGGCTGAAGGCGCCCGGCGGGCGGTGTGCACCTGTGCGCACCGCCCGCCGGGCATCGCCGTGTTCCGGGCCGTTTTCCGACGTCACCGACCCCTTGACACCCTCCATGGCGACAGGCACATTGAGTTGCGCAACCTGAATCACGTTGCGCAACAAGCAACTGAACCGGTCTCAAGTTCGGAGGTTGGGCGATGGCGGGACCCCGAGTGGTCATCATCGGAGCGGGCGTCGTGGGAGCCGCCCTGGCGGACGAGATCTCCGCACGCGGCTGGACCGAGGTGACCGTCGTCGACCAGGGCCCCCTCCCGGCCACCGGGGGCTCCAGCTCGCACGCCCCGGGCCTGGTCTTCCAGACGAACGCCTCGAAGACCATGACGGAGCTGGCCCGGTACACGGTCGAGAAGTTCTGCTCCCTCGAGGTGGACGGCAAGCCCTGCTTCCTCCAGGTCGGCGGCCTCGAGGTGGCGACCAGCCCGGAGCGCCTCGCCGAGCTCCGGCGGCGCCACGGCTGGATCAGCGCCTGGGGCATCGAGGCGCGCCTGCTGACCCCGGACGAGTGCGTGGAGAAGCACCCGCTGGTCGACCGCGGCAAGGTCCTCGGCGGCCTCCTGGTCCCCACCGACGGCCTCGCCAAGGCCGTCCTGGCCGTCGAGGCGCAGATCCGCCGGGCCACCGAGCGCGGCGTGCGCTTCCTCGCCCGGCATGAAGTCCTCGACGTCAAGCAGAACGAGGGCCGCGTCACCGCCGTGGTGACGGACCAGGGCGAGATCCCCGCCGACATCGTCGTGTGCTGCGCCGGTATCTGGGGCCCGAAGATCGCCCGCATGGTCGGCATGAACCTGCCGCTCACCCCGCTCGCCCACCAGCTCGCCTGGACCGGTCCGGTCCCCGCCCTCGCCGGCCAGACCGAGGAGGCGGTCCGCCCGATCCTGCGCCACCAGGACGCCGACCTCTACTACCGCGACCGCTTCGACGGCCTCGGCATCGGCTACTACGGCCACCGCCCCATGCCGGTCTCCGCCGACGACATCCTCTCCGTGGCCGAGGCCGAGGAGATGCCCTCGGTCCTGAAGTTCACCGAGGAGGACTTCGAGCCCGCTTGGACCGAGACGCAGTCCCTGCTCCCGGCGACCAAGGAGGCCAAGGTCGAGGAGGGCATCAACGGCCTGTTCTCCTTCACCACCGACGGCTACCCGCTGCTCGGCGAGTCCCCGGACGTCAAGGGCTTCTGGGTCGCCGAGGCCGTGTGGGTCACCCACTCCGCGGGCGTCGGCCGGGCCGTCGCCGAGTGGCTGGTCGACGGCTACTGCTCCTCCTTCGACCTGCACGAGTGCGACGTCAACCGCTTCGAGCCGCACCAGCTCTCCCCGGAGTACGTCCTGGCCCGCGACTGCCAGAACTTCGTCGAGGTCTACGACATCCTCCACCCCCTCCAGCCGGCCGGGAAGCCGCGCCCGATCCGCACCAGCCCCTTCTACGTCCGCCAGCAGGAACACGGCGCGTTCTTCCTGGAGGCGAACGGCTGGGAGCGCCCCCAGTGGTACGAGGCCAACGCGGCACTGGTCGAGGGCCGTTCGATCCCCACCCCCAACGACTGGGCCGCCCGCTACTGGTCGCCCGTCGTCGGCGCCGAGGCCCAGGTCACCCGCGAGAGGGTCGCGATGTACGACATGACAGCCCTCAAGCGCCTGGAGGTCAGCGGCCCCGGAGCCGCCGATTTCCTGGAGGGCCTGGTCACCGGCAAGGTCGCCAAGTCCGTCGGCTCGGTCACATACACGCTCCTCCTGGACCACGACGGCGGCATCCGCAGTGACATCACCGTGGCCCGCCTCGCCCGCGACCTCTTCCAGGTCGGCGCCAACGGCAACCTGGACCTCGACTGGTTCACCCGCCATCTGCCCGCCGACGGCAGGGTCCAGGTCCGCGACATCACCGCCGGCACCTGCTGCATCGGCCTGTGGGGCCCGCTGGCCCGCGAGGTGCTGCAGCCGCTCACCGACGCGGACTTCTCGGGCGACGGCCTGAAGTACTTCCGCGCCAAGCGCGCCCACATCGGCAGCGTCCCGGTGACGGCGATGCGGCTGAGTTACGTCGGTGAACTGGGCTGGGAGCTGTACACCACAGCCGACCTGGGCCAGAAGCTCTGGGACACCCTCTGGGCGGCGGCCGAGCCGCTGGGCGGCATCATCGCCGGCCGGGGCGCCTTCAACAGCCTCCGGCTGGAGAAGGGTTACCGCTCCTTCGGTACCGACATGACCTACGAGCACGACCCCTACGAGGCCGGCGTCGGCTTCGCCGTCAAGCTCGACAAGGGCGACTTCATCGGCAAGGCCGCGTTGGAGCGGCGCAAGACCGACGTACGGCGCAGGCTGAGCTGCCTCACCATCGACGACCCGCGGGCGGTCGTCATGGGCAAGGAGCCGGTGTACGACGGCGACCGTGCCGTCGGCTACGTCACCAGCGCCGCGTACGGCTACACCATCGGCAAGGGCATCGCCTACGCCTGGCTCCCGGCGGAACTGGCCCAGCCCGGTACGACCGTGCACATCGGCTACTTCGACCAGCGCGTGGAAGCGGTGGTGGCCGAGGAGCCCCTGTTCGATCCGACCATGTCCCGCCTCCGTGGCTAGCCGCGGGGAAGGAGAACCGCCGGTGACCGCACAACTCCTTGACGGCAGGGCGACCGCCGCCGCCATCCGTCGTGAACTCGCCGAACGCGTGGCCAAATTGACCGCGCTGACGGGCCGCCCGCCCGGCCTCGGTACCGTACTCGTCGGCGACGACCCGGGCAGCCACGCCTACGTCTCCGGCAAGCACCGCGACTGCGCGCAGGTCGGCGTCGCCTCCCTCCGCCGCGAGCTGCCCGCCGACGCCACCCGGCGGCAGGTCGAGGACGTCATCGACGAACTCAACGCCGACCCGGCCTGCACCGGCTACATCGTGCAGCTCCCGCTGCCGCGCCATCTGGACGCCAACGCCGTCCTGGAGCGCATGGACCCCGCCAAGGACGCCGACGGGCTGCACCCGGTCAACCTCGGCCGGCTCGTCCTCGGTGTAGAGGCACCACTGCCGTGCACCCCGCGCGGCATCGTCGAACTGCTCCGCCGCCACGACGTCCCGCTCGCCGGAGCGCGGGTGTGCGTCGTCGGCCGGGGCATCACGGTCGGACGGCCCATCGGACTCCTGCTCACCCGCAGGTCCGAGAACGCCACCGTCACCCTGTGCCACACCGGAACCAAGGGCCTGGCCTGGCACGTACGCGAGGCGGACATCGTCGTCGCGGCTGCCGGCTCGCCCGGACTGATCACCAAGGACATGCTGCGCCCCGGCGCGGCCGTCCTGGACGTCGGCATCACCCGCACCGGGCACGGGCTCGTCGGCGACGTCCACCCGGAGGCCGCCGAGGTCGCCGGATGGCTCGCGCCGATGCCCGGGGGAGTGGGACCCATGACCCGAGCCATGCTGCTCGCCAACGTCGTCGAGGCCGCCGAGAGGAACGCGACCACCGTATGAACGCGCTGAACACGCCCCTGGCGGAGCTGGACCCCGAGGTCCACGAAGCCCTCCGCGCCGAGCTGCACCGCCAGCAGTCCACCCTGGAGATGATCGCCTCCGAGAACTTCGCGCCCACCGCCGTGATGGAGGCGCAGGGCTCGGTCGCGACCAACAAGTACGCCGAGGGCTATCCCGGCCGCCGCTACTACGGCGGCTGCGAACACGTCGACGTCACCGAGCGGCTGGCGATCGAGCGCGTCAAGTCCCTGTTCGGCGCCGGCTACGCCAACGTCCAGCCGCACTCGGGCGCCCAGGCGAACACCGCCGTGTTCTTCGCCCTGCTCCAGCCCGGCGACACCGTCCTCGGCCTGGACCTCGCGCACGGCGGCCACCTCACCCACGGCATGCGCATCAACTACAGCGGCAAGATGCTTGGCGCCGTGCCGTACCACGTCTCCGAGGCGGACAACCTCGTCGACATGGACGAGGTGGAGCGGCTCGCCAAGGAGCACCGCCCCAAGATGATCATTGCGGGCTGGTCGGCGTACCCCAGGCAGCTGGACTTCGCGGCCTTCCGCCGTATCGCCGACGAGGTCGGTGCCCTCCTCATGGTCGACATGGCGCACTTCGCGGGCCTGGTCGCCGCCGGGCTGCACCCGAGCCCCGTCCCGCACGCGCACGTGGTCACCACCACCACGCACAAGACGCTCGGCGGTCCCCGCGGCGGGGTGATCCTCACCAACGACGCCGACCTCGCCAAGAAGATCAACTCGGCGGTCTTCCCGGGCATGCAGGGCGGCCCGCTGGAGCACGTCATCGCGGCCAAGGCGGTCTCCTTCAAGGTCGCGGCGTCGCCCGAGTTCGCCGAACGCCAGGCCCGCACCCTGGCCGGCGCCCGCATCCTCGCCGAACGCCTCACCCGGCCCGACGCGGCCGCGGCCGGAGTGAAGGTGCTGACGGGCGGCACGGACGTCCACCTCGTCCTCGTCGACCTGCGGGACTCCGCACTCGACGGCAAGCGGGCCGAAGACCTGCTGCACCAGATCGGCATCACCGTCAACCGAAACGCCGTCCCCTTCGACCCGCGCCCGCCCATGGTCACCTCCGGCCTGCGTATCGGCACCCCGGCGCTCGCCACCCGGGGCTTCACCGAGGCGGACTTCGCCGAAGTCGCCGACGTGATCGCGCTGGCCCTCCAGCCCGAGCCGGAGGTGGCCGCGCTGCGCGCCCGCACCGAGGCGCTGGCCGCCAGGCACCCGCTCTACCCGCACCTCTCGCACGACGGAGACGCCCGATGAGCCCCCGCACCCCCGGCGCCGACCTGCCCGACCACCCGGACCGGCTCTGGCGCACCCCCGAGCCCAAGCGGTCGTACGACGTGGTGATCGTGGGCGGCGGCGGCCACGGCCTGGCCACCGCCCACTATCTGGCGAAGAACCACGGCATCACCAACGTCGCGGTCCTGGAGAAGGGCTGGCTCGCCGGCGGCAACATGGCCCGCAACACCACGATCATCCGCTCCAACTACCTGTGGGACGAGAGCGCGGGTATCTACGAGCACGCACTCAAGCTGTGGGAGGGGCTGGAGGAGGAGCTCGACTACCCGATCCTCTTCTCCCAGCGCGGTGTGCTGAACCTCGCCCACAGCCTGCAGGACGTCCGCGACAGCGTCCGCCGGGTCGAGGCCAACCGGCTCAACGGCGTCGACGCCGAATGGCTCGACGCCGAGCAGGTCAAAGAGGTCTGCCCGATCGTCAACACCTCACCCGACGTGCGCTACCCGGTCCTCGGCGGCACCTACCAGCCGCGTGCCGGCATCGCCAAGCACGACTACGTGGCCTGGGGCTTCGCCCGCTCCGCGGACGCCGCCGGCATCGACATCATCCAGAACTGCGAGGTCACCGGACTGGACGTGGTCGGCGGCCGGGTGGTCGGCGTACAGACCACGCTCGGCCCGATCGCCGCCGGCAAGGTGGCCCTGTGCTCGGCCGGTCACACCTCGGTCCTCGCCGCCATGGCGGGCATCGAACTGCCCGTCCAGAGCCACCCGTTGCAGGCACTCGTCTCCGAACTGCTGGAGCCGGTGCACCCGACCGTGGTGATGTCCAACGCCGTCCACGTGTACGTCAGCCAGGCGCACAAGGGTGAACTGGTGATGGGCGCGGGCATCGACGCCTACAACTCCTACACCCAGCGCGGCGCGTTCCACATCATCGAAGAGCAGATGTCGGCGGCCCTGGAGCTCTTCCCGGTCTTCGCCCGCGCCCATGTGCTGCGGACCTGGGGCGGCATCGTCGACGTCAGCCCGGACGCCTCGCCCATCGTCGGCCTCAGCCCGGTCGGCAACCTCTACCTCAACTGCGGCTGGGGGACAGGCGGTTTCAAGGCCACCCCGGGCGTCGGCTGGGTCTACGCCCACACCATCGCCCACGACACCCCGCACGCCCTGAACGCCCCCTTCTCGCTCGACCGTTTCACCACCGGCGCGCTCGTCGACGAGCACGGCGCGGCCGCGGTGGCCCACTAGGGAGCCGAACCATGCTGCTCATCCCCTGCCCGTGGTGCGGGCCCCGTGACGAGGCCGAGTTCCACTACGGTGGCCAGGCCCACGTGCCCTACCCCGAGGACCCCGCCGCCCTCACCGACGAGGAGTGGGCGCGGTACCTGTTCTTCCGCGACAACCCCAAGGGCCCGTTCGCCGAGCGGTGGAGCCATGCGGCGGGCTGCCGCAAGTGGTTCAACGCGGTGCGGGACACGGCGACGAACGAGATCCTCGCCGTGTACAAGGTGGGGGAGTCGCGTCCGGAGACGGTGGAGCGACCTGCGGTCACATCTCAGCCACGGTCGGCACCGTCAGCCCGTCCGGGGGTACCCCCTCTGGGGGAGTTCGAGGACAAGGCCCGTTCAGGGCCGGCGGGGGTCCAGGGGGCGGAGCCCCCTGGTGGGGTCGAAGGGGCGGAGCCCCTGGAGGACGGGGCGGGTAGGGGCGGCGGGGGCGAAACACTCCGCACCCCCGCCGGCGGCCGAATCGACCGCGACACACCCCTCACCTTCACCTTCGACGGCAACGAGTACCAGGGACACCGGGGCGACACCCTGGCCTCCGCCCTCCTCGCCAACGGCGTCATCCAGGCCGGCACCAGCATCAAGTTCGGCCGCCCGCGAGGCATCTTCTCGGCCGGAGTGGAGGAACCCAACGCGGTCGTCCAGATCGAGGCACCCTTCCCCGAGCCGATGCTCCCCGCCACGACCGTCGAGCTGTACGAGGGCCTGGTCGCGAGCAGCCTCCCGGGCCAGGGACGCCTCGCCACCGAACCGGACCCCGCCCGCTACGACGCCGTACACGCCCACTGCGACCTGCTGATCGTCGGCGCGGGCCCGGCCGGCCTCGCGGCGGCAGCGGCGGCGGCGAGCACCGGCGCCCGCGTCATCCTCGCCGACGACCAGCCGGAAATCGGCGGCAGCCTGCTCGGCACCGGCGAGCACCTCGACTGGGTCGAGGCGACGCGCGCGCGGCTCGAAGCGGCGCCCGAGGTACGCGTCCTGCGCCGCACCACCGTCTTCGGCCACTACGACGACAACCACCTCCTCGCCGTCGAGCGCCGCACCAACCACCTCGGCGCCCAGGCCCCGGCGAACGTCTCCCGCGAGCGTGTCTGGCGGATCCGCGCCCGCCACGTCGTACTCGCCACCGGAGCCCACGAGCGTTCGCTGGCGTTCGGCGACAACGACCGGCCCGGCGTGATGCTGGCCGCCTCGGCCCGGACGTACCTCCACCGGTACGGCGTGCTGCCCGGCCGGCACGCGGTCGTGTTCACCACCAACGACAGCGCCTACGCCGCCGCGCTCGACCTGGCGGCGGCGGGCGTGGACATCGCCGCGATCGTCGACACCCGGCCCGAGCCGGGGGAGTGGGCCGGGCGTGCCCGGTCGGCCGGGATCGAGGTGCTCGCCGGGCACGCGGTCACCGGCACTCAGGGCACGGACCGGCTCACCGCCGTGGCGGTCGCCCCGTACGGGGAGACCGCCGGACAGCGGGAGACCACCGGGCAGCGGGACTTCGCCGCCGACCTGCTCCTGGTCTCCGGCGGCTGGAACCCGGTGGCGCACCTGTTCAGCCAGGCCGGCGGCAAGCTCCGCCACGACGACGTGCTCGGCACGTTCGTGCCCGACCACGGCCGTCAGGCGGTGGCGGTCGCGGGCAGCGCGAACGGCGCCTTCGACCTGGCCACGGTCCTCGCGCAGGGCGCGGCGGCCGGCGTCCGTGCGGTCGAGGCGGAGGGCTACACCGCCGAGGCGCCCGCCCTCCCGGCCGCGGCCGCACGGCCGTACACCCCGCCCATGCAGGTCTTCACCATCCCCACCGACGCCGGCGCCCCCCGGTTCGTCGACCTCCAGCGTGACGTCACGGTCGACGACCTGGCGCGGGCGACGGGGGCGGGTCTGCGCTCGGTGGAGCACACCAAGCGCTACACCACCGCCGGAACCGGGGGCGACCAGGGCAGGACGGCCGGCGTCCTGGCGAGCGGAGTGGTCGCCGAACTCCTCGGCGTGGACATCTCGGCGCTCGGCCTGCCGACCTTCCGGCCGCCGTACACCCCGGTCTCCTTCGCCGCTCTCGCGGGGCGCGACCGCGGCGCGCTGAGCGACCCGGTCCGTACGACGGCCCTGCACGCGTGGCATGTGGCGCACGGGGCGCTGTTCGAGAACGTCGGCCAGTGGAAGCGGCCCTGGTACTACCCGCAGGACGGCGAGGACATGGAGACCGCCGTGCTGCGCGAGTGCCATGCCGCCCGCGAGGGCGTGGCCTTCATGGACGCCTCGACCCTCGGCAAGATCGACGTGCAGGGCCCGGACGCGGCGCTCTTCCTCGACCGGCTCTACACCAACATGATGAGCACCCTGAAGGTCGGCATGATCCGCTACGGCGTGATGTGCCGCCCGGACGGCATGGTCTTCGACGACGGCACGGTCATCCGGCTCGCCCAGGACCGGTTCCTGGTCACCACCACGACCGGTAACGCGGCGGCCGTCCTGGACTGGATGGAGGAGTGGCTGCAGACCGAGTGGCCCGAACTGCGGGTCCACTGCACCTCGGTCACCGAGCAGTGGGCCACGGTGGCCCTGGTCGGCCCGGAGTCCCGCCAGGTCCTCGGCTCGCTCGCGCCCCAACTGGCCGTCGGCAACGACGACTTCCCGTTCATGGCGTGGCGGGAGACGACCGTCGCCGGCATCGACGCGCGCGTGTGCCGGATCAGCTTCTCCGGCGAACTCGCCTACGAGATCAACGTGTCGCCGTGGGACGCCCTCGCCCTCTGGGAGGCGCTGTACGAGGCCGGCGCCCCGTACGGCATCACCCCGTACGGCACCGAGACCATGCACGTGCTGCGTGCCGAGAAGGGCTACCCGATCGTCGGCCAGGACACCGACGGCACGGTCACCCCGCAGGACCTCGGCATGGGCTGGGCGGTGTCCAAGAAGAAGCCCGACTTCATCGGCAAGCGCTCCTACGCCCGCACAGACACCGTCCGCCCCGACCGCAAGCACCTCGTCGGGCTCCTTCCCGAAGACCCGGCCGCCTTCCTCCCGGAGGGCACACACCTGGTCGACGACCGCGAACTGCCCGCCCCACCGGTGCCGATGCTCGGTCATGTCACCTCCAGCTACCGCAGCGCGGCACTCGGCCGGACCTTCGCGCTCGCCCTGATCAAGGGCGGCCGGGACCGCATCGGTGACCGTCTCTTCGCACCCGTCGGCGACCGGCTGGTCCCGGTGACCGTCGCAAGCCCCGTCCTCTACGACCCCGAGGGAGCCCGCCGCGATGGCTGACACCGCCCTGACCGCACGGCAGCGCAGCCCCCTGGGCGACGCCGTCCACCGCCTGGCCGCCGCGACGCGCTCCTCCCGGGGCGCGATCCGGCTGGCCGAACTCCCCTTCCTGGCCCAGGTGAACGTCCGCCTCGACGCCAAGAGCCCGGCCGCGGAAGCCGTCGGACTGGCCCTCGGGCTCCAACTGCCCCTGGAACCCAACACCGTCGTGCACGCGGGAGACGTGACCGCGATGTGGCTCGGCCCCGACGAATGGCTCTTGGTGGGCCTGCGCGGCACCGAGCGGGACCTGGAGAGCCGGATCCGCTCGGCGGCCGGGGACGAACCCCTCTCCGTCACCGACGTCTCAGCCCAGCGCACCACCCTCCTGGTCGGCGGCCCCCGCGCGCGCGACCTGCTGGCCCACGGCTGCTCGCTGGACCTGCACCCGCGTGCCTTCGGCCCCGGCCGCTGCGCCCAGGCGACGCTGGCCCGCACCCAGGTCGTCCTGGTGGCCCGCGACGAACCCAGGGCCGGTTTCTGGGTCCTGGTGCGCTCCTCCTTCGCCGGCTACCTGGCGGACTGGCTGCTGGACGCGGCCGTCGAACACAGATGACCTGCCCGGCAGGGCGGCGGAGATGACCCGGCGGTGCCGGGCCGACCCGGACGGTCGGCCCGGCACCGCCGTTCCAGTGGCGGCCGGGCGGCGAACTCCCGTGAATGCCCTGGCGACTTCTTGACAACGGTGGGGGCCGACCCCAGACTGACGTTGCGCTCAGCGCGTTAAGTTTCGTAATACGCACCGAGGTGGTCCTGATGATTCCCGTGTGCCCTCTCGCCGATCTGCCCCGAGGCGAGGCGTTCCGGCTGGAGAACGACCCGCCCGTCGCCGTGTTCCACACCGAGGACGGTGAGGTCTACGCGATCGACGACACCTGCACCCACCAGGACGCCTCGCTGGCCGACGGCTGGCTGGAGGGGTGCGAGGTCGAATGCCCGCTGCACGCTTCGAAGTTCGACCTGCGCACCGGCGGTGTGGACGCGCCGCCGGCCCGGCTCCCCGTGCGCACCCACCAGGTCCTCGTCGAGGACGGCATGATCTACGTCAAGTTCTCCGACGCCCCGCCGAACCTCCCGCCCTCCTGCGCCGCCGCCCGGCTCGGAGGCGTCGCGGTCACCGGAGGCGGCGCGTGAGGACCCTGGCGGTCGTCGGCGCCGCGCACGCCGGGTCGCCGGCCGCCCGCACGCCGCGCGTCCAGGGCCACGGCGGACGGCTCGTCGCACCCGAGCCGGCGGCGAGGAGGACGGGGTCCCCGTGACCGCCGCCGGGGCCTACTCCACCTCAACCCGCCCTGGCGCGCCGGAAGTTCATCCGTACGGGCTGCCGCAGCCCGGCCGGACGCTGGTCATGGGCGTCGTGAACGTGACGCCGGACTCCTTCTCCGACGGCGGGCGGTCGTTCGCCCCGGACGCTGCCGTCGCGCACGGACTCGCCCTGCTGGAACAGGGAGCCGACATCGTGGACGTGGGCGGCGAGTCGACCCGCCCCGGCGCGGCGCGCCCGCCGGCCGAGGAGGAGCTGCGGCGCGTCCTGCCCGTCGTCCGGGAACTCGCCGCGGCGGGCGCGACCGTCAGCGTCGACACCATGCGGGCCGAGGTGGCCGCCCGCGCCCTTGACGCCGGTGCCCGGATGGTCAACGACGTCTCGGGCGGGCTCGCCGACCCGGCGATGCTGCCGCTGATGGCCCGGGCGGACGCGCCGTACGTGCTGATGCACTGGCGCGGCCACTCCGCCGGCATGCAGGCGAACGCCCGCTACGACGACGTCGTCACCGACGTGGTCGACGAGCTGCGGCTGCGGATCGACGCCGCGGTGGAGGCGGGAGTCCCGCCCGGCCGCCTGATCGTCGACCCGGGGCTGGGCTTCGCCAAGACGGCCGGGCACAACTGGGAGCTGCTGGCCCGGCTGGGGGAGGTGCGCGCGCTGGGCCGTCCCGTCCTCGTGGGCGCGTCGCGCAAGTCGTTCCTGGGGCAGGTGCTGGCCGATCCGACGACGGGCCGACCGCGCCCGGCGTCGTTGCGGGACGCCGCGACCACCGCGGTGTCCGTCCTCGCGGCCGCGCAGGGCGTCTGGTGCCTGCGGGTGCACGACGTGGGCTCCACCCTCGACGCGGTACGGGTGACGGCCCGCTGGGGCGTCGAGTCGGCGGCCACGGCGCCGCTGCACCTGCAACACGTGGGCGCGTGACAGCAGTTCCTCCGCATGCCGACCAGCGCGGCACGGCCGCAGTGTCGTCGTGCGGCCGGAACGCGTCCTACGCCCCAAGCGGCGTGACGCCCGTGCCGCGGATCGGACCTGAGCGGGACTCAGCCCACGTACCCCATCCGGTGGCTGATCTCCTGCGCGCCCTTGAGCAGCAGGGGTGCCAGCTCGTGCATGCGCTGCTCGGTGAAGCGGTACGCGGGACCGGAGGCGCTGAGGGCGGCGACGACCTCGCCGTGGTGCGAGCGGATCGGGGCCGCCATGGCGTGCAGTCCGATCTCGAGCTCCTCCAGGGTCACCGCGTATCCGCGTTCCCGCGCCTCGGTGAGGTTCTTCTCCAGCTTCGCCCTCGCGGTCAGGGTGCGCGGCGTGAGCTTCCGCAGCCCGGAGGCCGCGAGCACCTCGGCGCGCTCCTTCGCCGGGAGATGCGCGAGCAGGATCTTGCCGCTGGACGTGGCGTGCACCGGGGTGAGCTGGCCGACCCAGTTGTGGGTGCCGACGGCGCCCGGGCCGCGCACCTGGTAGAGGTTGACGGCGTAGTGCTCCTGCAGGACGGCGATGTTGACGGTCTCGCCGATCTCCTCGCTGAGCCGCTCGCACACCTCCCGGCCCTGCTGAGTGATGTCGAGGCGCCCCGTGACCGCGCCGGCCAGGCGCACGATCCCGAAGCCGAGCCGGTACTTTCCGCGCTCGGTCGCCTGCTCGACCAGACCGCGCGCCTCCAGCGCCCCGAGCAGCCGGAACGCGGTCGACTTGTGGACGTCGATCTCGGCGGCGACCTCGCTGACCCCCGCCTCCCCGCGCTGGGCGAGGATCTCCAGGACGCTGACGGCGCGGTCGACGGACTGCACCCCGCTCACCGCCGGAGCTGCAGTTTCGCCATCTGCGGTGTAGTTGCTCATAGCGCAACTATACGCTTGGTCGGCCGCTGGGCCCCGAGGCTCGCAGAGGGAGGGTATACGACGGCTCCTCGGGCAGGGGAGCCGTCGTCGCCGGTGGTTCTCGCGGGCCGCGCCAACGGCGGTGTCAGCGGAAGACGACCGTGCAGTTGCCGTTGACCAGCACTCGGCTCTCGCTGTGCCACTGCACGGCGCGCGACAGGACCCGGGCCTCGACGTCGCGGCCCATGGCGACCAGCTGGTCCGGGGCGTGGGAGTGATTCACGCGGACGACGTCCTGCTCGATGATCGGGCCCTCGTCGAGGTCGGGGGTGACGTAGTGCGCCGTGGCTCCGACGAGCTTGACTCCGCGCTGGTGCGCCTGCTCGTACGGGCGGGCGCCCTTGAAGCTCGGCAGGAAGGAGTGGTGGATGTTGATGGCCCGGCCGTCGAGCCGCTTGCACAGGTCGTCGGAGAGGATCTGCATGTAGCGGGCGAGCACCACCAGGTCGATGCCGAGCTCGCCGACGAGCTCCAGCAGCCGGGCCTCGGCCTCGGCCTTGGTCTCCCGGGTCACCGGGATGTGGTGGAAGGGGATGCCGTAGTTGCGGGCCAGCGGCTCGAAGTCGCGGTGGTTGGAGACGATCGCCGGGATCTCGATGTTGAGCGAGCCCGTGGACTGGCGGAAGAGCAGGTCGTTCAGGCAGTGGCCGAACTTCGACACCATGATCAGCGTGCGGGTCGGGGTCGAGGCGTCGTGCAGCTGCCAGGTGATCCGGTAGGCCTCGGCGACCGGGCCGAAGTCGGTGCGCAGCTGCTCCAGGGGCGTGGCCGGATGCGAGACCTCGAAGTGCACCCGCATGAAGAAGCGGTCCTGCAGACGGTCGTCGAACTGCTGGCTCTCCAGGATGTTGCCTGAGTGGCTCACGAGAAAGCTGGTGACGGCGTGGACGAGGCCGGCCCGGTCGGGGCACGAGAGGGTGAGGACGAACTCGCGGCCGGGCTGCGGGCTGGGGAGCATGACATCCTCCATTAATGCGTAATACGCAACCATGAGAGTGATACGCAACATCGTCCGGTGCGAACGGCGACCGGTCAAGAGGCTTGTCCTCAAAGGCGCGAGAAGATGCGCCATGCGCAACGAGCGTGAACTGACCGCGCGGCTGGACGGACGTCACCGTGCGATCTGCGTGCGACGCGAAGCTGGCGGACGCAGGATCCCGAGCGGGCGCGGCGCATGCTGGACTTCGGTATCCGCTCGCTGGTCAGCGTGCCGCTGCAGGCCCGCGGCATCGCGTTGGGAGCGGCCGACTTCTGGCGCTCGGAACAGGATGTCTTCACCGAGGAGGATCTTGCCGTCGCCGAGGAACTGGCGGCCCGGGCGGCGGTCGCGATCGACAACGCCCGCCGCTACACCCGTGAGCACACCATGGCGGCCGCCCTGCAGCGCAGCCTGCTGCCCCGTGCCCTGCCCGAGCAGTCGGCCCTGGACGTGGCCTACCGCTACCTCCCCGCCCGGGCGAAGGTGAGCGGGGACTGGTTCGACGTCATCCCCCTGCCCGGGACCCGGGTCGCGCTCGTCGTCGGCGATGTCGTCGGCTACGGACTGCACGCCGCCGCGACCATGGGCCGCCTGCGCACCGTGGTCCACAATTTCTGTGCCCTCGATCTGCCTCCCGACGGACTCCTGAGCCACCTGGACGAACTGGTCGCGCAGATCGACGAGACCGAGACCGCCGAGGGCGAGGGCGCCGGCATCACCGGTGCCACCTGCCTGTTCGCGGTCTACGATTCCGTCTCCGGCCGCTGCTTCCTCGCCCGGGCCGGTCATCCCGGACCCGCCCTCGTCAGCCCGGACGGCACGGTCACGTTCCCCGACGTTCCTGTCTCACCGCCGCTCGGCCTCTGCGCCGGGCTGCCGCCCTGCTGGACCAGTGGGACGAGTCCGCCCTCTGACATCGGGCCCTCGCCTGCTTCCCGTCTGTTGCGCATTGCGCAATTTTCATCGCCGTAGGGGACTGGCGCATCCCGTCCCCTTGACAGTGGTCCGAAGCGACGGAAAGCATGTTGCGTATAGCGATGGTCGTTGTGCCATTCGAGACACGTTTCCCGGGGGCCCGCATGAGGAGCATCACCGTCGTCGGCGCGTCGCTGGCCGGCCTGAGCACGGTCCGCGCGCTGCGCGCAGAGGGCTACGACGGCGAGATCGTCGTCGTCGGCGAGGAGCGGCACGCCCCCTACGACCGTCCGCCGCTGTCCAAGGACTTCCTCAAGGGCGACCTCGAAGCCGACGCGCTCGCGCTCGGCGACGCGGACGAATACGCGGACCTGGACGTGCAGTGGCTGCTCGGCGAGCGCGCGGTGGCGCTCGATCCCGCCGCCCGGACCCTCACTCTGGCCGGAGGGCGGCATGTGCGCACCGAAGGCGTCGTCGTCGCCACCGGCGCCGCTCCCCGGACGCTCCCCGGCGCGGACGGACTGGCCGGCGTCCACACCCTGCGCACCCTGGACGACGCCCAGGCCCTGCGCACCGAGCTGTTGAACGGCCTGCCCCGAGTCGTCGTCATCGGCGCCGGCTTCATCGGCGCCGAGGTGGCCTCCACCGCCCACCGGCTCGGTCTGCACGTCACCGTCGTCGAAGCTCTGAACGTGCCGCTGGAACGCCAACTGGGCCGCGAGATGGGGCTGGTGTGCTCCTCGCTCCACAGTGATCACGGGGTCGGCCTGCTGTGCGGAACCGGTGTGGCGGGACTCACCGGCAACGGCCGTGTGACCGGCGTACGGCTGACGGACGGGCGCGTGCTGCCCGCCGACATCGTCGTGGTCGGGGTGGGCGTACGGCCCGCCACCGACTGGCTCGCCGGTTCCGGCGTACACGTGGACGACGGGGTGGTGTGCGACGCCGGCTGCGCCACCAGCGTCCCGGGCGTGGTCGCCGTCGGAGACGTCGCTCGCTGCCCCAACCCCTTCACCGGGCGGCACGCCCGCATCGAGCACTGGAGCAACGCGACGGAGCAGGCGAGGACCGCCGCCCGCACGCTGCTCTCGGGTGTGTCGGCCCCTGCCCCGGTCGCCGCGCCGTACTTCTGGTCCGACCAGTACCAGGTGCGCATCCAGCTCGCCGGACACGTCGCTCCCGGCGCCGAGCCCCAGGTCGTCGACGGAGACCTGAACAGCCGTTCCTTCACTGCCGTCTACCGTCGCGAGGACACGCCGGTCGCGGTGCTCTCCCTGAACCAGCCGAAGCTGTTCAACCGGCTCCGTCGCTCCCTCGCTCCCGCCTCCGTGCCCGTCACCTCATGACCCCCGCGCGTCAACTCCCCCACCAGCCCGACCGGGAGACCGTCATGAGGATTCCGCGGCACCTGAGGTACACCTGGGACCTCGAGTGGCTCGTCGTGGACGAGGGCAACGCCACTGTCGGCATCACGGCGTTCGCCGCCGAGGTCCTCGGCGAGGTCGTCCACCTCCGGCTGCCCGACGTCGGCACCTGGGTCGAGGCCGGGGAGATCTGCGGGGAGGTCACCTCGTCGACCGGCGCGGGTGCCTTGGTACGCCCCCACCACCGGCCGGGTCCTGGAAGTCAACCCCGCGCTGGCCGACGATCCCGCAGTCGTCAACTCCTCGCCCTAAAGCGGCGGTTGGCTGTTCAGGCTGCGGGTGGAGAACATCGCCGGCGCGCTGTCCGCCGACGCGTACGCCGCCCACTGCGCCCACTCCCGAGGAGAGTGCCGATGACCCTGCGACACATTCGCCGAGGGCTGCCCCGGCCGCCGCAGCGCGACACCGAGGCCCTGACGGCCCGCGCCGCCGCCCGCGCCGCGAAGCACCCGCTCTCCCCAGGCCGGTAACCGACAACCCTCCCACCGGGGCGTCCGGGACATGCCCGGCGCACCCCGCCCACCCCACGGAGTATGGCGTGGCAATCAGCGTCTTCGACCTGTTCTCCATCGGCATCGGCCCGTCCAGCTCGCACACCGTCGGCCCGATGCGCGCCGCCGCCCTGTTCGCCGCCCGCCTGAAGAAGGACGGCGTACTGGCCCAGACCGCCGCGGTACGAACGGAACTCTTCGGCTCCCTCGGCGCCACCGGCCACGGCCACGGCACCCCCAAGGCCGTCCTGCTCGGCCTGGAGGGCAACGAACCGCACACGGTCGACGTCACCCGGGCCGACCTGGACGTGGAGCGGATCCGCAGCACCGGGCGTATCCGCCTCCTCGGTGCCGAGATCGGCTCCGCCCACGAGATCGACTTCGACGCCTCGACCCAGCTGATCCTGCACCGCCGGCGCGCACTGCCGTACCACGCCAACGGCATGACCCTGTTCGCGTACGACGCCGACGGCCTGCCGCTGCTGGAGAAGACGTACTACTCGGTCGGCGGCGGTTTCGTGGTCGACGAGGACGCCGTAGGGGCGGACCGGATCAAGCCCGACGACACCGAATTGGCCCATCCGTTCCGCACCGGCGACGAACTGCTCCGACTCGCCCGCGACACGGGTCTGTCCATCTCCGCGCTGATGCTGGAGAACGAGAAGGCCTGGCGCGGCGAGGACGAGATCCGCGCGGGTCTGCTGGAGATCTGGCGGGTGATGGAAGGCTGCGTCTGCCGCGGCCTGTCCCGCGAGGGCATCCTCCCCGGCGGCCTGAAGGTCCGCCGGCGGGCCGCGGCGGCGGCCCGGGCGCTGCGCAGCGAGGGCGACCCGGCGAGCCGGGCGATGGAGTGGGTGACGCTCTACGCCATGGCGGTGAACGAGGAGAACGCCGCCGGCGGCCGGGTGGTGACCGCCCCGACGAACGGCGCGGCCGGCATCATCCCGGCGGTCCTGCACTACTACCTGAACTTCGTCCCCGGCGCCGACGAGGACGGCATCGTCCGCTTCCTCCTCGCCGCCGGCGCCATCGGCATGCTCTTCAAGGAGAACGCCTCCATCTCCGGCGCCGAGGTCGGCTGCCAGGGCGAGGTCGGCTCCGCCTGCTCGATGGCCGCGGGCGGCCTCGCCGAGGTGCTGGGCGGCAGCCCGGAACAAGTGGAGAACGCCGCCGAGATCGGCATGGAGCACAACCTCGGCCTGACCTGCGACCCGGTCGGCGGCCTGGTCCAGATCCCCTGCATCGAGCGCAACGGCATGGCCGCGGTCAAGGCCGTGACCGCCGCCCGGATGGCCCTGCGTGGCGACGGCCGCCACCACGTCTCCCTCGACAAGGTCATCAAGACCATGAAGGAGACCGGCGCCGACATGAAGGTCAAGTACAAGGAGACCGCCCGCGGCGGACTCGCCGTCAACGTCATCGAGTGCTGAAGGAGGCCTTCTCGCGCGGTCGGAGTCCGATCCGCGCGGAGCACCCGGCTGACGCCCCGGGACGTCACGAGTTCGGCAACCAGGAGCTACGGAACCGGGAGTGAGGCGATGGGACGGGTCATCGAGGGAGGAAGTGTGCCGCGCATCGACCTGCCCGGGCCGCGGTCGTCCGGCGCCCGCAGCCGCCCCCGGCGCGTCGCGATGCTCAGCGTGCACACTTCACCGCTGCACCAGCCGGGCACCGGCGACGCCGGCGGGATGAACGTCTACATCGTCGAGCTCGCCAGGCGCCTCGCCGCCATCGGCATCGAGGTGGAGATCTTCACGCGGGCCACCTCCGCCGCACTCCCGCCCAGCGTCGAACTGGCACCCGGAGTCCTGGTACGGCACGTCACCGCCGGACCCTACGAGGGGCTGGCCAAGGAGGACCTGCCCGCTCAACTCTGCGCCTTCACGCACGGCGTGACGCAGGCCTGGGCCGACCACCGCCCCGGTCACTACGACCTGCTCCACTCGCACTACTGGCTCTCCGGCCACGTCGGCCGCCTCGCCGCCGAACGCTGGGGCGTCCCGCTGGTGCACGCCATGCACACCATGGCCAAGGTCAAGAACGCCTCCCTCGCCGAGGGAGACACCCCCGAGCCCGCGCACCGCGTGACCGGCGAGACACAAGTCGTACGGGCGGCCGACCGGTTGATAGCGAACACCGAGAGGGAGGCGGAGGAGCTCGTGCGCCACTACGACGCCGACACCGGCCGGGTCGCCGTCGTCCACCCGGGCGTCAACCTGGAGCGGTTCCGGCCCGACACGGCCGGTATCGCGGCCGGCCGGGCCGCGGCCCGGGCCCGCCTCGGCCTCCCGCAGGACGCCCTGATCCCTCTCTTCGCGGGCCGTGTACAACCGCTGAAGGCGCCCGACATCCTGCTGCGCTCGGTGGCCAGGCTGCTCGCGGACCGGCCGCGGCTACGCGAGCGGATCAGGGTGCCCGTGGTGGGCGGGCCGAGCGGCAGCGGTCTGGCCAAGCCGGAAGGACTGCAGAAGCTCGCGGCCGGGCTCGGCATCTCCGACGTCGTCCTGTTCCGCCCGCCGGTCGGCCAGGATCGGCTCGGCGACTGGTACCGGGCGGCGTCCGTTCTGGTCATGCCGTCCTACAGCGAGTCCTTCGGCCTCGTCGCCGTCGAGGCACAGGCCTGCGGCACGCCGGTGATCGCCGCCGAGGTGGGCGGTCTGCCGGTGGCGGTGAGAAACGGCGTGAGCGGCGTTCTCGTACGCGGCCACGATCCCGTGGACTACGCGCGGGCGCTGTGCGCCTTCGCCGACGACCCGTCACTCTCCGCCCGGATGGGCGCGGCCGCCGCCCGGTACGCCCGTCGCTTCGGCTGGGACACGGCCGCAGCGACGACGGCGGACGTGTACGCGGCGGCGCTCCACGAACGCCGTCATCACCGACCACCGGCTGAGCCGCGCGTGAGGGATCGGACTTCCTGTGGCTCAAGAGGCTGAGAGCCAACTCAGAGGTGGCTGTGCCAGGCTGGCGCGCGCCCACATCCCCCCTCAGGAGCCCCTGGATGACTCTGATCAACGGTCTGCCCGCCCATGTCCTGCTCGTCCATGTGGTCGTCGTGCTGATACCCCTCACCGCACTCGCCCTGGTGACGGCCGCGCTCTGGCCGCGCGCCGCCCGCCGGCTGGGCGTCCTGCTCCCGGTGCTCGCCTTCGTCGCTCTGGCCAGCGTGCCGTTGACCACGCAGGCCGGCGAGTGGCTCGAACGGCACGTGGGCGATGACGCCCTGGTACGCCGGCACACCGAGCTGGGCGACGGACTGCTGCCGTGGGCCTTGGGCCTGTTCGTGCTGGCGGCGGTCGTGTGGTGGGCGGGGCGGCGCGCTCCTGCGGAGCCCGGCCAGGATGGCGGCATGCGCTGGTCCGGCCTGCCGGTACGGATCGTCGTCGGCGTGCTCTCGCTGGCCGTCGCGGTGGGAGCGGTCGTGGACGTCTACCGGATCGGCGACTCCGGAGCGAAAGCCGCCTGGCACGACGCCTACTCGAAGACGGCGACGGGGTCGAAGGGCCACGACGACTGATCCGGTGCCCACCCGCTCAGCCCGGCCCCGCCGAGAGGTCTTGCCTCCGGTGGGGCCGGATGGTTTCCGGGCATGGCTGGGGCGGCCCGGGTAGCGGCCCGGTCCATCCGGTCCCTTTCCGGAGCGCGGCGGCCGCGTCGGCTCGCCGTGCACCAGTGGAAGGCGGCGCAGGCGGTGGCCCCGCTGTGGACGGCCTCCCGCTGGGCGTCCGGCTCGGGGCCGAAGGACCCCAGGCCCGGCCCGAGTGGCCCGTGGCGGCCTCGGCCGGGCGCGCGCACGCTGGGAGCAGAAGCCACGAAGGGAGTCGCGGCGATGACCTCCACCACCACCATGAGTGCGGCTCTTGAGCCCGTCTACCGCGAACGGCTGATGCGCCTGGCGCATGAGGTCTCCTTCGAGGCCGGGTCCCGTCTGTTCGAGGAGGGCCGGCGCGCCGACCGGTTCTGGATCGTGCGCACCGGCACCATCGCCCTCGACCTGCACATTCCGGGCCGCCGGCCCGCCGTCATAGAGACTCTCGGGTACGGCGAACTGGTCGGCTGGTCCTGGCACTTCCCGCCGTACGTGTGGCACCTGGGCGCCGAGGCCCTGAGCCCGGTGCGTGCCTGGGAGTTCGACGCCGGGGCCGTGTGGGCGACGTGCACCGCGGACCCCGAGTTCGGCCGGGCGATCGCCGTCTGGGTCGGGCGCGTGGTCGCCCAGCGGCTGCATGCCTCCCGGGTCCGGTTGCTCGACCTCTACGCCCCCTACGGCAGCGGTGGTCTGACCTGACCCCGCTCCGGTGAGGAGAACGCCATGGACAGCAGCCCGCACCGGGTGAGTGACGTGATGACGCGAGCCGTCGTCGCCGTGGGCCGCAAGGCTCTGTTCAAGGACGTCGTCGAGCGCATGGAGCAGTGGCAGGTCAGTGCCCTGCCCGTGCTGGAGGGCGACGGCCGGGTGATCGGCGTGGTCTCCGAGGCCGATCTGCTGCCCAAGGAGGCGTTCCGGGACAGCGATCCGGACCGGTTCACCCAGCTGCGCCGGCTGCCGGACCTCGCCAAGGCGGGGGCCGTGTGCGCCGACGAGCTGATGAGCACCCCGGCCGTCACCGTGCACGCCGACGCCACGCTGGCCGAGGCCGCACGCATCATGGCGCTGCGGCATGTCAAGCGGCTGCCCGTCGTGAACGCAGAGGGCGTCCTGGAAGGCGTGGTCAGCCGCGGGGACCTGCTGAAGGTGTTCCTTCGGACGGACAACGACCTGGCCGGCGAGATCCGGCGCGATGTCGTCGACCCGCTCTTCCCGGCCCCGGTCGAACCGGTGCACGTCATGGTCACCGAAGGCGTCGTGACCCTGACCGGGCGGGTCCAGGACGGCGCGCGGATTCCGCTCGCCGCACGCATGGCGCGCGCCGTGGAGGGTGTCGTAGGCGTGGACTGCCGGCTCACCACTGCAGGCGCCGAGTGAGTGACGAGGACGAGTGAGAGATGTGGCCGTCGGTCAACGGCCGCATCAGCTGGGCGCGTTCAGCCACGCCCGCCGTTCAGGTTCCCCCACCGTGGCCCGATCTGCCGCCACTCCTCGTCCCATTCGGCCATGCGCCGCCGCACGAGCCGGCAGCGGACCACCCAGCCCACGGTCCAGACCGCGGCACCGGTCGGTACGGCGACGAGGGCGCCCGTCAGGGCCGCCTGCAGCGTCGCCACCGTACCGGTGACGGGTGCCGACACCAGATGGCCGGCGCGATCCGCCCACACGATCACCGGGGTGCCCGCCGGGGCTCCCGGAAAGATATGTGCCCGTCCCGTGTGCACGGAGCCGTCCGGGTCCGTCCAGCGCACCGTGGCCCACACCCGGCCGTCGTCGTATCCGCCGACGCCGACCGGGGTCTTCGTCGCGTCGGCGGCGAGCACGGCGGTGACGGCATGCACCCGGGCCGCCCGCGTCGCGAACGCCGAGTCGGTGACCTGGGCCGCCACGATGCCCGCGAGGGCTCCGCCGACCAGGGCGAGCAGCCAGGCGACGAGCACGATGCAGCCCTCGACGACGTCGCTGCGCCGCCTGAGCGGATTGCGGCGCCAGCGCCAGAGTCGTACCCGGGTGGCCGTCGTGGGAGGTCTCCGCATCATCGTCACCGCCTCCGGTGTGGTGCGCCCGACGCCGTCCGTCAGGGCGTGTGCGCCCTGTGGGCCTCGGGGAGATCGGGGTCGAGGGCCGGACGGCGGGGCGGCCCGGCCAGTGCGCACCGCACGTCCACCACACCCGCCACGGCCCGTGCGAGCCGCGTCGCGAGCGGAATCAGAGCCGTCTCACGGACCCCGCCGGCCAGCGTGACGACACCGTCGCGCACCTCCACCCGGACGGTCGGCGCGCGCGGGCCGAAGAGGCGTACGACGACCTCGCGCCGGACCTCCTCGGCGATGTCCTCGTCGTCCCGCAGAAACACCTTCAGCAGGTCGGAGCGGCTGACGATGCCACGGAGTCTGCCGTCACGGCCGACGACCGGCAGCCGCTTGACCCTGGCGCGGGCCATGAGGCGCGCGGCGTGCGCCGGCGTGGCGTCGGGTGCCACGGTGACGGCCGGGGAGGTCATCAGCTCGGCCGCGGTCACGGCGTCCGCCTTACGGACGTCGGCGGGGTACCGAACCTGTCCGTACCGGCCGATGCCACCGTCCTGGTACTCCTCCTTGGCGAGCAGATCGCCCTCGGAGACCACGCCGACGACACGGCCGGCGTCGTCCAGCACCGGCAGGGCGCTGACCTGCCACTCGCGCATGACCTTCACGATGTCCTTGAAGGCCGCCCCAGCGCGCAGGGCGACGACCCGGTGCGTCATCACGTCGTTCACGAGGGCCGGAGTGCCGTTCATGGCGTCCTCCAGAGGCGTGGGTGCCGTCGTCGGACACTTTCAGGCTGCGGCGGCGGATCCGTTCGGGACATGGGCCGAGTGGTCCCGATCCCGGGCCCGTCGGCCCTGTGCGCACCGCGGCGAGGGACCGGGGACGGACGCGCCCTACTCGGCGTCGGGCAGCGGGACGTGCCAGTCGAGTGCGGCACCGCCTCCCTCGGGGCTGGTCACCTCGAACCGTCCGCCGAGGTCCTCCGCCCGTTCGGCCATGTTGAGCAGTCCACTGCGCCGGCCGCCGGAGGGGATGCCCACGCCGTTGTCCGAGACCCTCAGGCGCACCTCGCGGCCGTCGGTCGTCAGGACCACCTGGGCCCGGTCGGCGTGGGCGTGCCGGGCGATGTTGGTGAGGGCCTCGGTCAGCACGGCCACGACGTGCTCGGCGATCTCGGGCGGCACATCGGTGTCGACCAGGCCTTCCACGCGCACGCTGGGGGCGAAGCCCAGCACGGGGGTGGCCTCGCCGGTCGCGCGGACGACCCTCGCCCGCAGGCCGCTGGCGACCGTGCCGGTGCGGGCCCGCAGCCCGAAGATCGTCGACCTGATGATCTTGATGGTCTCGTCGAGGTCGTCCACGGCCCGCAGCACCCGCTCGCAGGCCTCGGGATGCTCGATGAAACGGCCCGCGCTCTGCAGGGTCATCCCGGTCGCGAACAGCCGCTGGATGGCGAGGTCGTGCAGGTCCCGGGCGATGCGGTCGCGGTCCTCCAGCAGTGCGATCTGCTGGGCGTCCTGCCTGCGGTCGGCCAGCTCCATCGCGATCGCGGCCTGGGCGGCGAACCCCTGAAGCAACTCGGTCTCCTTCTGGAGGAAGACCGACCTGCCGGCTTCACGGGCCACCAGGACCACGCCACGCACCCCGCTCTCACCCGTGCCGATCGGGACGGCCACGGCGGGGCCGAGCCCCTCGAAGCGGGGCGGCTCCGGGGTGATCCGCGCGTCGTGGACGACGTCGCCGCTGGTGACCGGGGCGGTTGCGGTGTAGGCCAGCCCCATGAGGCTTTCGCCCATGGGCAGCACCAGTCCCCGGTGTGCCTCCGCGTCCACTCCGACGGCGATCTCCACGGTGAGCGACTTGGTGCCCTCCATGGGCATGGCGACCGCCGCCAGGGCCGAGTCCGAGATCTCCCGGGCCCGCTCGGCGATCAGGCCCAGGGACTCGGCCCGTTCGGTGCCGGACATCAGGCTGTGGCTGATCTCCGAGTTCGCCCGCTGCCAGCGCTCGCGCAGCCGGGCGTCCTCGTACAGGCGCGCGTTGTCGATCGCCACGCCGGCGGCCACGGCCAGCGTGGACAGCACCGACTCGTCCTCCTCGTCGAACTCCACGCCGCCGCGCTTCTCGGTCAGGTAGAGGTTGCCGAAGACCTGGTCGCGGACTCGGATCGGGACACCGAGGAAGCTTTTCATCGGCGGGTGGCCCGGCGGAAAGCCGTACGAGGCGCGGTGGTCGGAGATCTTCGGGATCCGCAGCGGCTGCGGGTGCCGGATCAGCTCGCCGAGGATGCCGTGGCCCTCCGGAAAGGGGCCGATCGCGGCGATCTGCTCCTCGGTGACCCCCACCGTGTGGAAGGCGGACAACCTGGTCCCGTCCGGTCCGATGACGCCGAGGGCGGCGTACTCGGCGTCCACGAGCACCGCGGCCGCCTCCACGATGGAGTGCAGGACCTGCTCCACGTCCAGCTCCCGGCCGACGGAGAGAACGGCCTCCAGCAGACTGTGCACACGGTTCTGCGTGCCCCGCACCGCGTTGACCCGGGCCTGCAGCTCCTCCAGCAGCTCGTCGAGCTTCAGCTGCGGCAGGCGTACGCGGGGTTCCTCCGTACCGTCCACCAGGTCCTCCAGTTCCCATCAGCACCTGGCGCCGAACCGATGGGTTTCTCACACGGTATCCCCTCCCGGCCCGGGCGGAGAGCCGATCCGGCAACCGATTGCCCGGCACGCGCCGGCCACGCCTCGGTCCCGTCGGGCTTCCACGACCGCGACCTGACCGACCTGCTGGGCGGCAGGAGCGCCGACCTTGCCGGGACGACCCGCCTGGGCCTGCTGGATGATCCCCTGCTGCTGTCCGTGCGCTCCGGAACGCCCCGCGACGCCGTGCCCCTCGCTGAGAAGAGAGCCGGAGCGCGGTGATCACCGGCTGCGCCCGCCTGGTCACCGGACCGGCGAACTCGCGTGAACCAATGCGTGGTTGGTGCCACCCGGCGCAGGGGACCCGGCCGCTCTCAGACCCTGATCCGACGCCCGGTCACTGTGCGGGGCCCACCCACACATCACGCTCTCCGCCCGCCCAAGGAGCGCTGTGCGCCTGCTCGGTGAGCCTCTGCTGCACGAGCCGGCCCGGATCGCCCGGCGGCGCCTCGGCCGCCGCGCCCGCGTTCGTCCGTTCGGCCACGGCCGTCACGCTGCTTCTCCGTCAGGCCACGGGAACGGCCACTTCCGCGTGCTGCTCGCCGCCGAGCACGATCTTGAGGGCAGCGGTCTCGGCGGCCTGGGAGAAGACGTCGTAGGCCTCCTCCATGTGGTCCAGCGGGAAGGTGTGGGTGACCAGTTGCCGGGTCGGCAGCCGGCCGGCGGCGGCCATCCGCAGCAGGGTGGGCGTGGAGTAGGTGTCCACCAGGCCGGTCGTGATGGTCACGTTCTTGATCCAGAGGTCTTCGAGGTGCAGCGTCGCGGGCTTGCCGTGCACCCCGATGTTGGCCACGTGCCCGCCGGGGCGGACCATGCGGGTGCACAGCTCGAAGCTCTCCGGGACACCCACCGCCTCCATGACCACGTCCGCGCCCAGCCCGTCGGTCAGATCGGCGACCAGCTGGCCGGGTTCCTCGCGGACGTCGGCGACGGCGTCGGCACCGAGCCGCCGGGCGGCCTCCAGCCGGGCCGGAGCCAGGTCGACCGAGATGATCCGTTCCGGGGCGAACAGGTGCGCCGTCGCGACGGCCGCGAGTCCGATGGGTCCGGCGCCGACGATGGCGACGGTGTCGCCGGGACGCACGTGCCCGTTGAGGACACCGACCTCGTAGGAGGTCGGGAAGATGTCCGCGAGCAGGACGGCGTCCTCGCTGGGCACGGTGGCGGGCAGCGGATGTACGGACAGGTCGGCGTAGGGGACACGGACGTACTCGGCCTGGGTGCCGTCGATCAGGTGGCCGAGGACCCAGCCTCCGCCGCCCCTGCACTGGCCGTAAGAGCCGTCCCGGCAGAACCGGCACCGGCCGCACGAGGTGATGCAGGAGATCAGCACCCGGTCCCCGGGGCGTACGGTGCGCACGTCGCCGCCGACCTCGACGATCTCGCCGACCGCCTCGTGCCCGAGTACCGTGCCGGAGCGGACCTCGGGCACGTCGCCCTTGAGGATGTGCAGATCCGTCCCGCAGATGGTCACGGCGCCGACCTGCACGATGGCGTCGGTGGGTTCCTTGATGGCGGGGTCCGGGACGTCCTGCCAGGACGCCTGCCCCGGACCGTGGAACACGAAGCCCTTCATGGCAGCTCCTCGTCGCCTCGTCGTCGGTCCGCCGCGGGAACGCGTTTCGGGCGCACGATGCCGGAACCGGCCCGCGCCTTCAGCTTCGCCAGCGGGGCAGCGGTGCCGCTTGGGCCGTCCGGCCCTCGCCCGCGGCCGGACGGTGCCCATCGGGGCCCGCGGCCTTCGCGTGGCCGGGCAGTGCACCGTACGGACCCGCAGTCAGGGCCGGATGACCCTACCGCTCCGCCTGGAACGCCCGGTTCGCTCGTGTCATGTCCGAGAACGACCCGGCTTACGTGGCAGAGCGCCACACCGCACAGGAAGTGCATGTGGCCCATCGCGTGACCGGCGGAGCAACCGTCGTGTCCCTGCACGGCGTGATGGATGTGCTGACCGCCCCCGCGCTGTCGCTGCGGCTCGACGCGCTCACCACCCGCCCCGAGCTCGACCTGGTACTCGACCTGCGGCCCGTCACGTTCATCGACTGCGCCGGACTCGGAGTCCTGTGCCGCGCCCGCAACCGGACGCTGGCCCGGCAGGGCCGGCTGCGGCTGATCACGGAGAGTGCGAGCTTGCGGCGAATGCTGCGGGTCACGGGGCTGGGGGACGTCTTCGAGGTGCACACACGACTCCCTCGGCCGCTGCCGGGGTCCCAGGCCTGAGCGGCGTGATGAACGCGAAGTCGGGGCCGTGGCGTCGGCGGAGCAATCCGCTGGCGACGCGAGGACACCGTGGAGGCCTGGCTCGTCCTCGCCGTCTGGATCGTGGCCGTGGTCGGCGGGGCCGTCGCCGGGGGTGCTGACCGCACACGCTGCCGGGGATGTGTTCGCGGCGCAGCATGCCCACCGGCATCCCGTCCGTGCCGTACTGCTCGCCGACGCACCACATGACACCACGGCCGCCTGGCCGGTGGACGGCCTGGTCCGGGCGACGGTGCGCTGGACCGCACCGGACGGCACTCCCCGTACCGGTGCCACGCTCGTCGACAGTGATCTGAGGGCCGGCGCCCGGGTGGTGGTCCGGCAGGACGACCAGGACGGCCTCACCCCCGCGAAGCCGACGAACCCCACCGGAGGCGCGACCGAGGCCGGCCTCTTCGGCACAGCGGCCGCCCTGCTCGCCGCCCCGGTGTTCGGGGCAGGAGCCCTCGGACGCGCCTGGCTCGACCGGCGGCGCATGGCCCGCTGGGACCGGGAGCGGGACCTGGTGGAGCCCAGCTGGGGCCGCAGGAAGGGCTGACACGGACCGGCGTCACAACCCGACCGGCGTGCTCCCCGCGGTGCGTGGACGTGGCTCCGCAGACCCCCGGTGCCGCCCGGGACCGGCGGCGGTGTGTGGGCCGGGAAGGTCAGGCGGGTTCCGGCACGACGGCCACCGGGCAGGCCGCGTGGTGCAGCACCCCGTGGGCGACGCGGCCGAGTTGGAGGCCGAAGTGAGCGTGCCCGCGCCGGGCGCCGACGACGAGCAGATCCGCCTCGCGGGAGGCGGCGATCAGGGCGTCGCGGGCGTGGCCCTCGACGGTGCGGCGGTCCACCTGCAGCGCAGCCGGTGCGTCGCGCAGGGCCTCCTCCAGCACCTCGACGGCCTGCAGCTGTGCCGGCTCGCCTGCGAGCTGGGCGTCCCCTTGGACGACGTCGCGGGAACGGTGACCAGTGGTCGCGTGCCCCGGGCGCCGCCACGCCCGTACGGCTGCCAGGGAAGCCCCGCGCAAGGACGCCTCCTCGACGGCGAACCGGACGGCGGCCGAGCCGGTCGAGCCGGTCGGGTTCCGGCCCACACCCAGCGCGATCCGCCCCCGGATCCCGGTGCGGACTTGGTTGTCGTCGCCGTCGCGCAGCACGATCGCCGGGCAGTGCGCGTGCGCGGCGACCGAGAGGCTGACAGAACCCAGCAGCGCCTCGGCCATACCGCTGCGGCCACGACACCCCAGCACCACGGCGAGGGCGGTGCCGCTTTCCCGTACGAGTCCGTACTCCGGGTCCTCGGGCAGCACATCGGTGGTGATCTTCAACTCCGGCCGGCGGCGCCGGGCGCGCTCCTCCGCCGTAGCGACGACATCCCGGGCCATCACCTCCTCCAGCGGCTTGTCGAGTTCCTGCGCGAGCAGGGCGCCTTCGTAGCGGTCCCAGAGGGAGGCGTACACCAGCCGGAGCGGGGCCCCGCGCAGGGCGGCCTCGTCGGCCGCCCAGCCGACAGCCCGCAGGCTCGGCTCGGAACCGTCGATGCCGACGACGATCGGAAGGTCCATCGTGCTCACCGCTCCTCGGGGAATCAGTCGTGCGGAACCACGGCGACCGGGGCCACGACGTGGTGCAGTACGGCATGCGTGACGTGGCCGATGTGGGCGCCGAGCGGGCTGGTGCGGACGCGCCGGCCCACGACGACCAGGGAGGCCTCGCGGGAGGCGTCGACGAGAACCTGCGCGGCGCTGCCGCACCGGCTCGCCTCGATCACTTCCACGTCCGGGAACTTCTGCCGCCAGGAGCGCAGCAGCTCGGTCAGGGCCTTGGCCTGCCCGCGGGCGAGATCGTCGTGGAGCTCGGCGTCACCGTGGAAGCGGTGGAAGGAGGTGGGTGACTCGCTCCAGCCGTGCACGACCCGGAGGGACGCGCCTCGGCAGGCGGCTGCGTCGAAGGCGAACCCGAGCAGCGTCTCGTCGGGGGCGCCGATGTCGAGGCCGAGGACGACGGGCCGGAAGGGGGTCGCGGCGGACGGTACGCCCGCCGGATCCGCCTTGTGCTCGTCGGCGGCCTGCTCTCCGGCCCGGACCAGCACCACAGGACGTTCGGCGTGGGCGAGGACGGCCAGGCTGACCGAACCGACCATGAAGCCCCCGATCCCGCCGAAGCCGCGCGAGCCCAGCACCATCAGCTCGGCGGAGTCCGCCGCCTCGGTCAGGGCGTCGACCGGACTCCCGGTGAGCCGGTCGGTGATCACCTCGGCACCGGGATGGCGCAGCCGCAGCCCTTCGGCGGCCTCACGGGAGACCTCCTCGGTCCAGTGCTGCCGGGTCTCGCCACCGAGCAGCGGGGCCTGGGCCACGGGCTCCGGCACCGGCTCCCAGACATGGACGATCTTCAGCGGCAGCTCGCGCAACACTGCTTCGCGCGCCGCCCATTCGGCCGCGGCCCGGCTCTCGGGCGACCCGTCGAGACCAACCGTGACCGTTCGAGTCATCGTCTCCACCTCCCGGCACGACGCATCCACTGTCCAGCATGGCGCCACCGCGCTCGCGGGGTGAGAGGCCGCAGGTCCCTCTGCAGGACCGACTTGCCCGCAGAGGTCGGCAGCACCGCATGGTTCCGGGCGGGCCGGGAGCCGAACGGCCCACCTCGGGGACCGGTGGCCCCTGGCCGGGTGTCCGGCACCGGCACATGCTGGGAAACGGACCGGCCGCCACGGCCACACGGAGGTCACCATGTACGGCACCCCGCACATCGTCAGCGATGTCATGACCCACACGGTCGCCGCCGTGGGACGCCACGCCCCCTTCAAGGAGATCGTGCAGCTGATGCAGGACTGGCAGGTCAGCGCCCTGCCCGTGATCGAGGGCGAGGGCCGGGTGGTCGGCGTGGTCTCCGAGGCCGACCTGCTGCCCACGGAGGAACTGCGGGACGACCCGCAGACCGGCTACCTCCAGTTGCGCCAGCCGGTCGACATGGCGAAGGCGGGCGCCCTGACCGCGGACCACCTCATGTCGTCGCCCGCCGTCACGGTCCGGGCGAACGCCACCCTCGCCGAAGCCGCGCGCACCATGGCGCGCGAGGGGGTCAAGAGGCTGCCCGTGGTGGACGCGGCCGGTCTGCTGGCGGGCATCGTCAGCCGCGCCGACCTGCTCAAGGTCTTCATGCGCGACGACGACGACATCGCCGAGGAGGTCCGGCGCGAGATCGTGTCGTACCTCTTCCCGCCGCCGGCCTCGGCGATCCAGGTGGAGGTGCACGACGCGGTCGTCACGCTGACGGGCCGGATCCGCGACAGCGCCCTGGTCCCGGTGGCCGCGCGCCTGGTGCGGGCCGTGGAAGGCGTGGTGGACGTGCAGTTCGACCTCGCACACGGCGACCACGGGGTGACTGGGGCCGCTCGGCCCTAGTCCGTACGGCGCCGCTGGATGGATGATCGGCCTCGTGGGCAGCCCGCAGTCGGTCCTTCCCCCGGGGAACGAGAGGTCGTCATGACCGAGACACACACCTTCACGGAGCAGAATCCCATCCGGGTGTTCCTGCTGGACGACCACGAGGTCGTACGCCGCGGCCTGGCCGACCTGCTCGACGCCGAACCGGACATCTCCGTGGTCGGTGACGCGGACACCGCCGAGCACGCGCTCACCCGCGGGCCCGCGCTGTACCCGCACGTCGCCGTGCTCGACGTGCGGCTTCCGGACGGGGACGGCATCTCGGTGTGCCGGGAGCTGCGCAGCCGGATGCCGGAGCTGGCGTGTCTGATGCTGACCTCGTTCGACGACGAGGACGCCCTGCTGGACGCCATCATGGCCGGCGCATCCGGCTATGTGCTGAAGCAGATCAAGGGCTCCGACCTCGTCTCCGCCGTGCGTACCGTCGCCTCGGGACAGTCCATGCTCGACCCGGCGACCACGGCCCGGCTGATGCGCTCCCTGCGTACCGACCCGGCGCAGACCCCGTCGGTGCCGGCCGAGTTGGCGAGCCTGTCGCCGCGCGAACGGGACATCCTCGCCCTGATCGGCGACGGTCTCACCAACCGAGAGATCGGCAAGCGGCTGTACCTGTCGGAGAAGACTGTCAAGAACCACATCTCGCGGATGCTGGCGAAGCTGGGAGTCCAGCGCCGGGTCCAGGCGGCGGTCCTCGCATCCCACCTGGAGCCGCACAACTCCGGGGAAAGCCCGGACCGCTGAGATTCCCGTTCGGCACCCACGCAGTTGAGATTCCCGGCAGGTGAGATTCCCGCTCAGCGCCATGCACCGGCGTGCCCGCACGGAGCCCGCCGGTGCGTGAGCGGACGGGTCAGCTGCCGTGCCTGATCTCGACGTGCCTGGCCTCCGCCTTCTCGAAGCCCAGGCCCACGCTCACGGTCAGCATGCCGTCGGTGTACTCGGCCGTGACGTCGTCCTCGTCGGCGCCCGGCGGCAGCGTCACGCTGCGGCTCATCGCGCCGTACCGGATCTCGCTGTGGTTCTTGTCCACGTCCCGTTCGGCGCGCTCCGCCTTCACCGTGAGCACCCCGTCGCCGATGACGACGTCGATGTCCTCGGCAGACATGCCCGGAAGCTCGGCACGCATGACGTAACGGTCGTTCTCCGTGTAGTCCTCGATGCGGACGGTGGACATCGCGAACCTGCTCGGAATGGTCTCGAACCAGTCCGGCATGTCCGGGAAGGGGATCCTCTGCATGCGGGTGAGTGTGCCCATGGCCGTACCTCCTCGGTCTTCGCCTGATTCCAGTGCAGCCCGCCCGGCGTTCCCGTGTTGAGGCCGAACAGCCCTTGTCATGGGTCCTCAAAGTCCTATTTGCCCGTTCCGGGCGAGATCACACTGGTGACGAGGGAACGACCACACTCGGCGGCGATCACCATGTCCGACGTCACGACCACCGACCTCTACGAAGTGACCATGGCTCTGTCCTATCTGCGGGAGGACATGCGGGAACCGGCCACCTTCAGCCTGTTCGTCCGTGATCTTCCGCCCGGCCGGGGCTTCCTGGTCGCCGCCGGCCTGGAGCCGGCCCTGGACTTCCTGGCCGGTTTCCGCGTCGAACGGGAGGACGCCGAGGAGTTCGCGGCGGCCCTGCACCGCCCGGTGCGGGACCTCGAACCGCTTCTCGGCCTGGCCTTCGAGGGCGAGGTGCGCGCCGTTCCCGAGGGGCACACGGTGTTCGCCGGTGAGCCGTTGCTGGAGGTGACCGCACCGCTGCCGCAGGCCCAGCTCGTCGAGACGTACCTGCTGAACCTGGTGTGTCATCAGACGGTGGTGGCGTCGAAGGCGGCACGCTGTGTGCTGGCCGCGGCCGGGCGCCCGGTGGTGGACTTCTCCCTGCGCCGCACGCACGGCCCGTGGGCCGGCCTGCAGGCGGCCCGCATGGGCGCGCTGGTGGGGTTCGCCGGCACGAGCAACGTCGCCGCGGCGACGGCCCTGGGCATCCCGGCCTCGGGCACCATGGCGCACTCCTACATCGAGACGTTCCCCGACGAGGAGGAGGCCTTCCGGGCCTTCGCGCGCTGCCATCCCGGGCCCGTCACCTTCCTCGTCGACACGTACGACACCGAGGCCGGCGTCCGCATCGCCGCCCGGGTCCTGAACGACCTGCGACGCGGACCGGGCTGTGCGATCCGGCTGGACAGCGGCGACCTCGACGCCCTCGCGCGCCGGTCGCGGGCCGTCCTGGACGCCGCCGGGCTGACCGACGTGCGGATCGTGGCCAGCGGCGGACTCGACGAGTACGGTGTGGCCCGGCTGGTGCGCGCCGGCGCCCCGATCGACGTGTACGCCGTGGGCACGCGCGTCGGGGTGTCCGCGGACGCCTCCTACCTCGACGCGGCGTACAAACTCGTGGAGTACGACGGCCGGCCCATGATGAAGCTGTCCTCGGCGAAGGTCACGGCCCCCGGCCGCAAGCAGGTCCACCGGCGCGCCGGGCACCCGGACGTGATCGCCCTGGCAGGGGAGGAGCCGCCGGACTCGGCGCGGCCGCTGCTGCACACGGTGATGCGCGGCGGGCGGCGGACGGGAGCGCCGGACCGCTGGCAGGACGCGCGCGAGCGCCTCCGCGAGGACATCGCCGGTCTGCCGGAGTCCGCCCGCCGGATCGACGACCCCGAACCGGTCCGGGCGACCCACTCGCGGGCGCTGGAGGAGCTGACCATGAAGGTGCGCGCGGACATCGAGTCCCGGATCCGCTCGCCGGATCCGGCGGCCCGGGCCGCCGGCTGACCCCGGCAGCCGATGAGGCCGATCTGCCCGAGACAGGGACCAACGGCCCCTGGCACCTCGCACGGTGCGCGACTTGCATGGGACGGGATCGCCGCGGCAAGACCGCGGAACGGGCCTGCGGTGGCACGGACCGCGCCACCGCGGCAAGGAGGCGAAGACCATGACCACGCCCGCACCGCCACAGCGAAGCGACCGGGTCGCGCCGACGACACGCCCCGGTGCGAGCGGCCTACTCATGCAGGCCCGCGTCGGCGACGAGATCGTCGTACGCGGCGCCACGGCCGGCCACGTGACCCGTGTCGACGAGGCCGTCGGCGTTCACCGTCCCGACGGCAGCCCGCCCCACGACGTGCGCTGGTCCGACGACGGACGAGGAACGCTGTACTTCCCAGCTGGAGGCGATCATGTCCGCGCCGAGTGAACGCCGGCCGATCGTGGTCGGTGTGGAGACCGATCCCGCCCGGCGGACGGCGCTGGCCTGGGCGGCCGACGAGGCGGCGCGCCGGCGGGTGCCGCTGCGACCGGTCCGCGCCGAGGGCGTGCCGACCAGGGGGGAACGGGGGCCGGAGGTTCCGCCGTCCTGGGAGGCGTGGAACGAGGGGCTCCACCGGAGGGGAAAGCAAGTCCTCGCCGAGGCCGTTGACTTCATTGCGCTGCGGCATCCCGAGGTCGAGGTGGACGCCGTACTCGCCGAAGGCGACCCCGCGTGGGTGCTGGGCGAGGAGAGCCGCACCGCCACGGCCGTCGTGCTGGGCTCGCAGCACCTCAGCCGGGCCCAGGAGGCGTTCGGCTCCGCTTCGGTGGCCCTGCCCCTGATGGCCCGGTCGCACTGCCCGGTGGTCATCGTCCCGGAAGCGGCCGAGTACGTCTCCCAGGAGCCCGCGTTCTATGTCGTCGGCGTCGACGGCAGCGAGCACTCGGCCGCCGCCGTGGACCTGGCGTTCCAGGAGGCTTCTCTGCGCGGTGCCGAGGTGCGGGCACTGTATGTCTGGCAGCCCGGACTGCTGAGGGTCTTCGACGAGTTCGGAGCCCAGCAGGAGTGCCGGCGGCTGCTCTCGGAGACCGTGGCCGGCCGCCATGCCCGCTATCCCGACGTGGATCTGCGGCACGAGCTGGCCGTCGGGCATCCGGTGCAGGCCCTCACCGACGCCTCCGCCCACGCACTGGGCCTGGTGGTGGGCACGCGAGGGCACGGGGGCTTCACCGGGATGCTGCTGGGCTCGGTCAGCCAGGGAGTGCTGCACTACGCCCGCTGCCCCGTCCTCGTCGTGCCGCCGACGCGGGCCTGAGCATCCGCCTGCCCGAGCCGTGCGCGCCACGCGCCCGGGCCGCGACGCCGCGCCACCCCGGAGGGAGAAGCCGCGTGAAGGTGTCCGAGGTGATGACCGCCCCCGCGGTGGCCGTCCCACCGCACGTCTCCCTGACCCAGGTGACCCGGAGGATGTCCGAGTCCGGCGTGGGCTCCGTCCTCGTCGTCGAGGACGGGACGCTGCGCGGCATCGTCACCGACCGCGACATAGCGGTGCGCGGGCTGGGCGCCGGACTGCCCTCGACCACGGCGGTCGAAGCGGTGATGTCGGCGGAGGTGGTCACGGTGGACGCCGCGGACGACGTCCAGACGGCCTATCGCACCTTCCGTCGTATCGGCGTGCGCCGCCTGCCGGTGCTGGACGGACGCCGCCCGGTGGGCGTGGTGACGATCGACGACCTCCTGCTGGACGTCTTCCGGCGGCTGGCCGACCTGCTGGGCCCGATCGCCTGGAGCGTGCTGCGGGAACCACCGGGACCGCCCTCGCATGCGCCCTGAACGGGCCGGGCAGCGGGTGCGGGCGAAGAACTCCCGCTCGTGCTGCAGGAGGCGAAGGAGCAGCAGATCCACGCGGCCATCCAGCAGCCGGGCCGGGACTCGACGCAGGCCCCGGGCACCTGGGCACTGCCTGCCGGCGCAGGTCACTGCTTGTGAGGACGCACGATCACGACCGGGCAGCTCGCGTGCTGTGACACATGATGGCTGACCGAGCCGAGCAGGGCGGCGGCGAACCCGCCCTTGCCCCGGCCGCCGACGACCAGGACCTCGGCTCCCTCGGCGGCCCGCAGCAGCACGTCAGCGGGGTTGCCGTGCACCACATGGGTGCGGACCGAGTCGGCCGCGTCCGCGCCGAGCACGTCGGTCAGCTCTTTCCGCACTCGCTGCCGGGTCTCGTCCTCGTCGAAGTCCTTGTCCACGGCGGGCGCCGACCAGCCGTAGAGTCCTGGCAGCTCCCACACCGCGACCGCGTCCACGGTGGCGCCGATGAGGCCCGCGTACCGGACGGCCCAGCGGAGGGCGTCGTACGAGGACGGCGATCCGTCGACACCGACGACCACCCGGGGCTCGGAGGCATCCCTGTCCATGTGTCCCACCTCTCCTACGGCTCTCCCACCCCGTCGAACGGCCACGTTCGTTTCCACGCTGCACGCGGTGCCGCGATCTCGCCAGGGCAACGCGTCCGAGGGCGATCCTCTGAGAAAAGGACGATGATGTTTGAGGGTGCTCATGCAGGCGAACGCGGGTGACTTAGCGCGCTTTATTTCGCGGGAGGAGCCATGAGCAAGGTGGCGCTCGCCCGGCCGCAGGCCGAGGCACAGGGCTGTGGGTCCCGGCTGCCGACGCGCAGGGCGTCGCGGACCGCCGTCGTACGCCGGGCCGCGTCGACGAAGGGTGACTGGCTGCTGCTGCCCGGCGGCTCGTGGCGGCACGTCGAGACGATCAGGGTGCGCAGTCTGTTCGGCTGAGAGCCCCGTCCTTGCCCCGGCCGAAGCCGGGGCACCGCGAACGGCCACTGAGGCAGGGTGAGGCGGCTCGACCTCCCCGGCTGGACCGGTGCTACGACTGCTGGGGCACGACCACGACCGGGCACTGAGCGTGATGCAGCAGCGTGTGGCCCACCCGGCCGAGCTGGAGGCCGAAGGGGCCCGTCCTGCGGCGCGCACCGATGACGACGAGATCCGCGGCCGCCGACCGGTTCACCAGGACCTTGCTCGCCGGCCCTTCAAGCGCCGAACGGTGGGTCCGGACCTGCGGATACTCGGCGATCAGGTCACGGAGCGACGCATCCATCAGCGCCGAGGCCGCCGCATCGGCCGGCTGGTCCGCTCCCGTCCGATCACCGCTCACCTCGTGGGCCGGGCGGCGCCAGGCACGTACGACGTCCAGGGTGCAGCCCCGGACGTCGGCCTCGCGGAAGGCGAACCGAAGGGCCTCGGAGCCGGTGTCGGCGTCCCCGAGGCCGAGCAGGACCCGTCCGTGCGTACCGGTCAGACCCGCCCGGTCACCTCGGACCACGATCACGGGGCAGTGCGCCCGGGCCACGACGGCCAGACCGACCGAGCCGAGAAGCAGTCCCTTGAGCCGGCCTCGCCCGCGTGAGCCTGTCACGACGGCGAACGCGGCGTCGCCCTCGCGCACGAGGGCGGTCGCGGCGTCCTCCGGGAGGATGTCGGTGGTGACCTTCACCTCGGGGTTGTGCCGCTCGGCGCGTTCGGCCGCGCAGGCCACGATGTGCTCGGCGAGCACCTGCTCGGAGGGACGACCGCTCCCGGTCCCCGGCAGCGCGCCCTCGTAACGCTCCCAGAGGGAGCCGTAGACCAGCCGCAGGGGAACGCCGTGCCGTACGGCCTCGTCCACGGCCCAGTCGACCGCGAGCAGACACGAGTCCGATCCGTCGACGCCCACAACCAGAGGGAGTGACATCGTCCCCACCGCCTTTCATGGGCCTACCGTCAGGTCGTGCGGCAGCACACGGGGCCGATTTCACGGTTGCATCCGCCCCGGGCGGTTCACGAGGGCCCTTCGGCTCTGACTGAGGCCTTTCGGGCCGATGCTGCGTCAGTGACGGTCGGATGTACGGGCGGCGCGGGCTGAACGACCAAGGACCGAGCGGGAACAACTTCCGCCCACGAAGCGCTGTTCCTCATACCCCACCCGGTATGAACGGCCGCAGCGGTGGCGACCGCTGGGGACGGAAGCGAGCGGCGGAGGAGTGTGACACCGATGAGGACGGCAGCAGAGGACCGGCTCTCCAGGACCGAGGAGAGCGGTACCGAGGAGACCCTTCTGGTGACGAGGTGCGGACGCAGGATCGAGGTGCGGTCCCTGCTCCTCGGACACCCGGACCGGCCCGTCAGCCGGATAGCCCTGGATGTGGGGGCGGACCAGGGCGGCATACCGGGAGCCTGGGCGGCGCTCACCCCGGACGAGGCACGCGGTCTGGCCCGCCTGCTCCTTCAGCGGGTCGGTGCGGCCGAGCAGCCCGCCGATGCCCGGCCGCAGAACAGCGGTTCCTGACGAGGGAGTCGGCCTTCGTCCGTCAGGGCGTCGGCGGTCAGTCGCGGCGCAGCGCGGCGAGCGTCGCTGCGAGGTCCGCCGGGCGGGGGCGGTTGTGGGGCAGCTTGCCGAGCACGACGGCCATGCCGCAGGTGTCGGTGAGCGCGGAGAAGACGAGGCCGCCCGCGATGCCGGCCGAGAGGATCTGGAAGGCCGGATGCACCAGCAGACCGAGGAGCAGGCCCAGCAGTACGACCGTGCCCGCGGTGAAGCGCACCTGGCGCTCCATGCTCCAGCCGGCCCGGGTGTCGCACGCGGCCGGCCGGTGCAGGTCGAGTCCGGCGCCGGCCCAGGCGCTGGTGCCGCCGGTGAGGGTGGCCGTCGGGATGCCCTCCTCGGCCAGCAGCCTGCACGCGCTCTCCGAGCGGGCTCCCGAGGCGCAGACCACGAGGACGTCGCCGCGTCCCGTGGCGCGCCGTATCTCGGGCAGCGCGCGCCGGATCTGGTCCAGGGGGATGTTGAGGGCACCGGGCAGGTGGCCGGAGGCGTACTCGCCGGGCGTGCGCACGTCGATGACGGTGAGTTCGTCCAGCCGGGCGCGGGCCTGGTAGGTGTCGAGAGTGAGGGGGGTGGTGGTCATGGCAGAGGTGATCCTTGACGGTCGCCGCCGTCCCGAACCGGGACGTACAGTACCCCTAGGGGTATTTTCGAGGAGTGATCGTGGAACTGGAGCTTGAGGGCGCGTCCCTGAGGGCCGTGCTGAACCGGCTGCGGCGTGCGCAGGGCCAGATCTCCGGCGTGATCCGGATGATCGAGGAGGGGCGGGACTGCGAGGACGTCATCACGCAGCTGGCCGCCGCCTCGCGGGCCCTCGACCGGGCCGGCTTCGCGATCATCGCCACCGGCCTGCAGCAGTGCGTGGCCGACATCGAATCGGGCCGCAAGAACGGTGAGGACACCGAGGCGATGCGCGCGCGGCTGGAGAAGCTGTTCCTTTCGCTGGCGTAGGCGATCTCGCCGGCGTGGGCGATCGCGGTCGCGTGGTCATCCCACCACCGCATCGACCAGCATGAACCCCGCCACCGTCAGCAGGACGAGGGCGAAGACCCGCTGCAGGGTGTGCCCGGCCAGCTTCGCCGACAGACGCTTGCCGTCCCAGGCGCCCAGGATCGCCGCCCCGGCGAACGGCCCGATGACGGACCAGTCCAGGGCGTCGGCCGTACCGGCGCGCATCGCCAGCGCCGCAAGAGAGTTGACGGTGATGACGAGCAGGCTGGTGCCCACGGCCGCTCGCATCCGCATGCCGAGGACGCCGACCAGGGCGGGCACGGCGAGGAAGCCGCCTCCCACGCCGAGCACGCCGGTGACCGCGCCCAGTCCGGCACCGGAGGCCGCCGCCCGGCCGGGCCGCACGTGGACCGTGCCGTCCGAGTCGGAGCGCGGCCTGAGCATGCGCACCGCGGCGACGGCCGCGACCACGGCGAAGGCCATGGTCAGCACGGCCGCCGGCAGGCGTCCGGCGAGCGCGCCGCCCAGCACGGCCGGGCCGATCCCGGCCGCCGCGAACAGCAGCCCCGTACGCCAGCGGACGTGCCCGTCGCGGGCGTGCGCCGACAGGGCGGTGGCGGAGGTGACGGTGACGATGACCAGACTGGCCGTGGTGGCCGCGACCGGGGTGAAACCGAGCAGATAGATCAGGGCGGGCACGGCCAGCACACTGCCGCCGCCGCCCAGGGCGCCGAGCGCCAGGCCGATGACGGCCCCGGCGATCAGCGCGAGTATCACAGCGCTCACACGACGGTCCCGTTCCCGCCCCGCGCGTCCACGACCGGCAGTCCCGCCGCGGCCCACTCCCGCATGCCGCCGATGACGTCGACGGCCTCGACGCCCCTGGCCCGCAGCAGTTCGACGGCCCGCAGAGAGCGGCGGCCCGAACGGCAGACCACGACGAGCGGCCGCTCCAGCGCCTCGGCGGGGAGCCCCGCGCCTGCGGCCAGCGCCGTGAGGGGCACGTGTACGGCGCCGGGGGCGCGGCCGGCCTGCCACTCGTCGGCTTCGCGCACGTCGAGCAACAGGGAGGCCCCGCCGGTTCCTGCCGCCTGCGCATGCTCTGTGCGGGCGGCGGCTTCCCGCACGGTCACCCGCGCCGGGCCGCCCCGGCCGCGTCCGAAGAGGCTCATCGTGTTCTCGCTCCAGTTCGTCTTCTCGGTGCGGTGCTCTGCGGCGGACGCCGTCACGGGGTGCGGGCGGTGAGCCCGGCCTGCTCGGCCGAGTCGAAGCGGTCGTCGACCGCGACGACGTCACGGCCCGCGGCGTCCAGCAGGGAGGCGGCGATGGCGGCGCGCATACCGCCGGCGCAGTGCACCCACACCTGCCCGTCGGGGACCTCGTCGAGGCGGCGGTGCAGGGCGTGGACGGGGATGTGGACCGATCCCCGCACATGGCCCGACGCACGCTCCGCGTCCCGGCGGACGTCCAGGACGACGATGCCGTCTCCGGGGTGCTCCGCGAGGTCGGCGAACGTGGCCCGCGGGAAGGTGGCGAGGGCTTCGCCCTCCCGTGTCCAGCGCGCCGGGTCTCCCGCGGCCGCGGCGGCCGGGCGGTCGACGCCGACCCGGACCAACTCGCGTTGGGCGGCGGCGAGTTGGTCGGCGGACTCGGCGAGCAGGGTCACCGGCTTGCCCCACGGGATCAGCCACGCCAGGTAGGTGGCGAGCTGTCCCTCGGCCTCGAAGTTGAGCGAGCCGGCGACATGCCCTGCGGCGAAGGCGACCCGGTTGCGCAGGTCGACCACCCACTCCCCGGCGGCGAGCCGGCCGGCGATCTCGTCGGCATCCGCGAGGGCGGGCGGGGTCAGGTCGAGCGGCGCGGGCCCCGCGGCGTTGGCCGGGCCCATGTGGGCGTAGTACGCGGGAACGTCGTCCAGACCGGTGAGCAACTCGGCGACGAAACCGTCCACATCCCGGGTCAGGGCCGTGTTGGAAGCCTTCTCCTTGCCGATCGTGGTGGACGTGACCCCCGCCTGGCCGGCCGAGCAGAAGCTGCCGAAGCCGTGCGTGGGCAGCACGGTGGCGTCGTCCGGCAGTTCGGTGGCCAGACGGTGTGCGGAGGCGTGCTGGGCCCGGGCGAGGTCTTCCGTCAGCCGTGGTTCGACCAGGTCGGGCCGGCCGACGGTGCCGATCAGCAGTGAGCCACCGGTGAACACGGCGACGGCCGTGCCGTTCTCCTCCAGTGCGTACGAGGTGTGGTGCGGGGTGTGGCCGGGCGTCGCGATCGCGCGCAGCACCAGTCCGGCGCCGGCGTCGATCTCGTGGCGATCGCCGTCGCGCACCGCTACGCGCTCGTAGGAGACCCGGGCCGCGGCGGGGACGAGGTAGCCGGCGCCCGTGACCCGGGCCAGCTCCAGTCCGCCGGTGACGTAGTCGTTGTGGAGGTGCGTCTCGACGACGTGGGATATCCGCACCCCGCGTCGTGCGGCGGCGGCGATCACCTGGTCGATGTCACGGGGCGGATCGACCACCACGGCCGTCCGCTCGCCGCCCGCCAGATAGCTGCGGTTGCCGAGCCCGGCCACCTCGATCGTGTCGACGAAGAACACGGGGACTCCCTTCCGGTGAATTACCCCCCGGGGTATATGTCGACGGTAGCACGAGTACCCCCGGGGGTATTTTTGAGAGGTCGGGAGCCCACGAGCAACGACGACTCGGCCCCCCGCGCAGCGCGAGCCGCGCCATCACTCACCTGGACCGGGCACAGAGGTGCCCGACAGGTCCTCCGGTGAGGCCGAAGGGCCCCTGCCGCCGTTCTCCGCTCCCGGGGACAGTGGGAGCAGAACCCTCATGGGCAGGTGAGCTGCGATGATGTACTGGGCTGGCGGCGGCTGGGCGTGGATGGCCTTCATGCCGTTGCTGTGGATCGCGCTGATCGCTCTCGCCGTGTGGGCGGGGATCCGCTTCGCCCACCACCCCACCACGCACGGCGACAGCACCCACCGGGCTCCGGAACCGCGAGAGACTCCGGAGGAGATCCTCGACCGGCGCTTCGCCACGGGCGAGATCGACGCGGACACCTACACCGAGGCGCGCCAACGCCTCGCCGCGCACAAGCCAGGGCCCCGATGACCGGGCTGGCGCGCCGGTGGCTCTTCCTGGCGGTGTTGGTCGCCGCGGTGGCCGCGCTCGTCGCCTCGCTCATGTGGGTCATGGGCGTCGGTTCCGGGCCGTGGCGTCCGGGCCCCGGCGTGATGACGGGCGCCGTTTCCCGCGCGGGCACCGTCCGCGGCATGGCCGATGCGGACCGTGCCGCCGGGCGCTTCGCCGAGCGGTGGGGCCTGCGTGTCGGTGAGGTCATGCGGTTCAGCAACGGCTACTACGCCGAACTCCTCGACCACGACGGCCGTCCTGCCACCGAAGTCCTCATCGACCCCGGGAGCGGCACAGTGCACCTGGAGTACGGCCCGGCCATGATGTGGAACACGGTCTACGGAATGATGCCCGCATCCCGCCGGACCGGCAGTCGGGCCCGGCCAGGCGGTACGGATCGCCGACCAGTGGCTGGGCGAGCACCACACCGGGCTGCACGCCGCCGAAGCCGATCGGTTCCCCGGCTACTACACCCTGCACACCCTGCGTGATCGCCATGTCGTCGGCATGCTCTCCGTCAACGCGACCACCGGCACGGTCTGGTATCACACATGGCACGGCCGCTTCCTCCGGATGCGGGAACCCCCCGACCGCACGGCGCCGGGGGCTCCGGCGACGACCTCCTCCTCGAAGTGATCGGTCTGCCCACCAGCACACGCCAGGCCGCTCTGTGACCGGTCCCGGGATGCCGATTCGAGCCCACGCGCCATTGGCGTCAGGATGGTCTGCGTGACCGGTTCCCGCTCACGCACGCAGGCAACACATGCACCAGCCCCCGACCGGTCCCTGCACTGGCAGCCCGGTTTCGCCCTGGACGCGCGGCTGACCCTGGAGAGTCTGCGCCGCGGATTCGACGACCCCACGCACCACGTCGAGGCCGACGGCGCCCTGTGGCGTACGGCGCTCACAGGCTCCGGACCGGTGACGTACCGCATCCGGCAGCAGCGCCTGGACGATCTCCGCATCGACGCCTGGGGAGCCGGGGCCGCCGAACTCGTCGACCACATCCGCACCGAGCTGGGCGCGGGCGACCGGCCCGACCTGTTCCGGCCCGGGCATCCGGTGCTCCGCGCCGCCTGCCGGCGTATGCCGGGCCTGCGTGTGCCGTGCACCGGGCGCCTCTTCGAAGCGATCGTCCCGGCGATCATCGAACAGCGTGTGATCGGCTTGGACGCCGCCGCGTCCTTCACCCGCCTGGTCCGGGCCCATGGGGAGCCGGCGCCCGGTCCCGCGCCCGTGGGCATGCGGGTTCCGCCCTCACCCGAGGTCTGGCGGACCCTCCCGAGCTGGGAATGGCGCCAGGCCGGCGTCGACCTGCAGCGCTCCCGCACCGTCATCCTGACCGCCCGCCACGCCGGACGGCTCGACCGGGCCGCCGGTGACCCTGCCCGGGCCTACGAGCTGATGGCGAAGCTGCCCGGCGTCGGTACCTGGACGGCCGCCCAGGTCGGTCACCGCGCTCTCGGCGACGCCGACGCGCTGCCGCTCGGCGATTACCACCTCGGCCGTATGACCGGGATGGCCCTGCTCGGCCGGCCGCTGGCGGACGACGAGATCGAGGAGTTCTACGAGCCCTTCAGGCCACACCGCTACCGGGTCGTCCGGCTGATCGAACTCAACGCCTGGACGGCTCCCCGCCGGGCACCCCGCGCACCCCTGCGAGGGCCGCTGCACTGAGGGGTCGAGGCCGTCGGGTACCGGTGCGCGCTGTGGACGCCGTCCCCCGAGAGTGGTCCTGCACCTCCGGTCGGAGCTTGTCATCGGGCCGGCGCCCGGCGGTGGGCGCAGGCTGTACGGGGTGGACCTCAGCCCTGAGGCGGCCCGAAGGGGCCGCCTTGCCGGCGGCCGTGGACCGACCGGCCCTGTCGGGTACCCGGCGATCCGCCGCAGGGTGGGTGCCGTGCCCGCCCGGGCATGCGTCACGCCCCGACCGCCGTCCGATCCGGAAGGAATCCCGATGCCCGTCGACACGCAGCAGGCGCCCGCCGGGCTCACGGACGAGGAGCTCGCCACGCTGGACGCCCACTGGCGCGCCGCGAACTACCTCTCCGTCGGCCAGATCTACCTCATGGCCAACCCCCTGCTGACCGAACGGCTGCGCCCGGAGCACGTCAAACCGCGGCTGCTGGGTCACTGGGGCACGTCACCCGGCCTCAACCTCGTGCACACCCACCTCAACCGCCTCATCAAGGCCCGCGGCCTGAACGCCCTGTGCATCTGGGGACCTGGCCACGGTGGTCCCGCCGTCCTGGCCAACTCCTGGCTGGAGGGGTCGTACTCCGAGACCTATCCGGACATCACCCGGGACGCGGCGGGCATGGCCCGGCTGTTCAAGCAGTTCTCCTTCCCCGGCGGAGTGCCCAGCCATGTCGCGCCGGAGACCCCGGGCTCGATCCACGAAGGGGGCGAGCTGGGATACTCCCTCTCCCATGCCTACGGCGCCGCTCTGGACAATCCGGACCTGCTGGTCGCCTGTGTGATCGGCGACGGCGAGGCGGAGACCGGACCGCTGGCCGCCTCCTGGCACTCCAACAAGTTCCTCGACCCGGTCGACGACGGCGCCGTCCTGCCGATCCTGCACCTCAACGGCTACAAGATCGCCAATCCGACAGTACTGGCCCGGCTCCCCGAGGCCGAACTCGACGACCTGCTCCGGGGCTACGGCCACGATCCGATCCATGTCACCGGCGACGATCCGGCGGCCGTACACCGCGCGATGGCCGAGGCCATGGACATCGCCGTCCACCGCATCACCGCCCTGCAGCGGGCCGCCCGCGAGGACGGGGCCACGGACCGGCCCCGCTGGCCCGTGATCGTGCTGCGCACGCCGAAGGGCTGGACCGGCCCGGCCGAGGTCGACGGGCTGCCGGTCGAGGGCACCTGGCGTTCCCACCAGGTGCCGCTCGCCGCGGTCCGGGACAACCCCGAGCACCTGCGCCAACTGGAGCAGTGGCTGCGGTCGTACCGCCCCGAGGAGCTGTTCGACGAGCACGGCGCGCCGCGCCCGGACGTCCTCGCCTGTATTCCCGAGGGATCCCGGAGGCTCGGGGCCAACCCGCACGCCAACGGCGGGCTCCTGCTGCGCGAGCTGCCCCTGCCGCCGCTGGAGAAGTACGCCGTGGCGGTCGACAAGCCCGGCGCCACCCTGCACGAACCGACCAGGGTCCTCGGCGACATGCTCCAGGACGTCATGGCCGCCACCGCCGACCGCCGTGACTTCCGCCTGGTCGGCCCCGACGAGACGGCCTCCAACCGGCTGCAGGCCGTCTACCGCGCCAGCGGCAAGGCCTGGCAGGCCGCGACCCTGTCCGTCGACGAACACCTCGACCGGCACGGCCGGGTCATGGAGATTCTCTCCGAACACACCTGCCAGGGCTGGCTGGAGGGCTACCTCCTCACCGGCCGGCACGGCCTGTTCTCCTGCTACGAGGCATTCGCGCACATCGTCGACTCCATGGTCAACCAGCACATCAAGTGGCTGCGCACCACCCGGCGCCTGCCCTGGCGCGCGCCCATCGCCTCCCTCAACTACCTGCTCACCTCCCACGTGTGGCGCCAGGACCACAACGGCTTCTCCCACCAGGACCCAGGTTTCGTCGACCACATCCTCAACAAGAGCCCCGAGGCGGTACGGGTCTACTTCCCGCCGGACACCAACACCCTGCTGTCGATGGCCGACCACGTGCTGCGCAGCCGCGACTACGTCAACGTGATCGTGGCCGGCAAGCAGCCCTGCTTCGACTGGCTGTCGATGGAGCAGGCGACGGCCCACTGCGCGCGCGGCGCCGGAATCTGGGACTGGGCCGGCACCGAGGACGGCACCCGCGAGCCCGACGTCGTACTGGGCTGCGCGGGCGACGTGCCCACACAGGAGGTGCTGGCGGCGGCCCAGTTGCTGCGCCGCGAGCTGCCCGAGCTGGCGGTGCGCGTGGTGAACGTCGTCGACATCGCCCGCCTGCTGCCGAGCGAGGACCATCCGCACGGTATGACCGACTTCGAGTACGACGGCCTCTTCACCACCGACAAGCCGGTCATCTTCGCGTACCACGGCTACCCGTGGCTGATCCACCGCCTCGCCTACCGGCGTACCGGCCACAAGCACCTGCACGTGCGCGGCTACAAGGAGATCGGCACCACGACCACCCCCTTCGACATGGTCGTGCGCAATGACCTGGACCGCTACCGCCTCGTCATGGACGTCATCGACCGCGTCCCCGGTCTGGCGGTACGGTCGGCTGCCCTGCGCCAGCGCATGGCTGACGCCCGGCAGCGCCACCACGACTGGATCCGCGAGCACGGCATGGACATGCCCGAGGTGGCCGACTGGTCGTGGGAGGGCTGAACGCCCGGGCCCCCGGTCGAGCCCTCCCCGGACGGTGGGGGTGTCACAGCTGCGCGGTGTGGTCGGGGACGTAGGTCTGCAGATCACGTGGCGGCCGTTCGTAGCCGGTGGACGGCGGCCGCTCCGGCAGCTCCAGCACCGGTGGCGGCACCTCGCGGTACGGGACGGACGACAGCAGGTGGGCCATCATGTTCAGCCGGGCGCGCCGCTTGTCGTCGCTCTCCACGACGTACCAGGGCGCCTCGGCGATGTCGGTGTGCACCATCATCTCGTCCTTCGCCCGGGAGTACGCCTCCCAGCGGGTGATCGACTCCAGGTCCATCGGCGACAGCTTCCAGCGCCGCAGCGGATCCTCCAGCCGGTGGTGGAAGCGCTCCTGCTGCACCGCGTCGCTCACCGAGAACCAGTACTTGCGCAGCAGGATCCCGTCCTCGACCAGCATCCGCTCGAAGATCGGGCACTGGCGCAGGAACAACTGGTACTCCTCCCTGGTGCAGAAGCCCATCACGCGCTCGACGCCGGCCCGGTTGTACCAGGACCGGTCGAAGAGCACGATCTCCCCGGCGGCCGGCAGGTGCCCGACGTACCGCTGGAAGTACCACTGGGTGCGCTCGCGCTCCGTCGGCTTGGGCAGCGCCACGATCCGGGCGACACGGGGGTTGAGATACTGGGTGACCCGCTGGATGGTGCCGCCCTTGCCGGCCGCGTCCCGCCCTTCGAAGACGACGATCAGTCGGGCACCCTCGGCTCGCACCCACTCCTGCAGCTTGACCAACTCGATCTGCAGCCGCAGCAGTTCGGCTTCATAGGTCTTGCGTGACAGCGTCGACGCCTTCTTGTCGGTCATGCGGCCATTGTCTCCCGGCGGCCCTCCGGCCGCTGCCGCGCCATGGGACCGGGTCCGGGGTGTCGGCGACACCGAGAGAGCGTGCCGCCGGACGGACGGCACGCTCTCCGGTTGGTGCAGGTGCGAGGGGGAGCCTCACGCTGGGGCGGGCTGGGGTTGTGGTGTGGTGAGGCGTCCCGTTCGGGCGAGCGTCGCGACCGCCGCGGCGCAGGCCGTGCCGGTCGCCGTGAGAGCCGCCCAGGTCAGCCAGGTGGTGTCATGGCGCCCTGCGAAGTCCCAGAGGGCCCCGGTCCCGAGGTTGCCCAGAGTGATGCCGAGTCCGGAGACGGTGTTGTAGAGACCGTAGTGCGTGGCGACCAGGCGGTTGCCGGACAGGGCGACGACCGTGTCCATCTCGAAGGGGTAGACGATCGCGGATCCGGCCGCCAGCAGCATCACGGCCACGACCAGGGACACGAGGACGGCCGCCGAGGATCCGCGCGGGCTGAGGGCGAGCGGTACGAACGCGACCCCCATGGTCGTCAGCCCGCGCACCAGCGCCTGACCGGGCTGCCAGCGGGCCTTGGCCCAGCCGGTGAGCCGCAGTTGGCCCACGACGGCGACCGCGGCCGAGACGACGAACAGCCCGCTGGTGACCGCGGTCCCCTCGGCGCCGAGAGCGTCGGACGCGGCGAGCGGCAGCGCGAGGTAGACCTGGAAGGTCAGGATGTACGAGCCGATCATCGCGGTGGAGAAGAGAAGGAACGGCCGGTTGGCCACGACGCCTCGCCACTGCGCGAGCACACCGTCCTGCCGGCCGCCCCTGGGTTGCCGGTGATGACATGCCGGCAGCGCGCGCCATTGCAGCAGGGTGAGGACGGCGAAGACCGCGGCGGCGACCGTGCACACGAGCCGGAAGTCGGCGGCCAGCAGGGCGAGTCCGACCAACGGGCCGAGCAGCATGCCCGCCTGGTAGTAGACGTTGAAGGTGGCGAAGGCGTCCACGCGCCGTTCGCCCGCCTCGGCGGCGAGGTAGGCGCGGACGGCCGGGTTGAACAGGGCGCCGGCGAAGCCCGTCGCGGCGGAGGCCGCGACGAGTGTGGGCAGGTCGCCGACCCAGCCGAGCAGGCCGAAACCCAGGGTGCGCAGCAGGCAGCCCGCCATGATCGGGGCCTTGTAGCCGAGGCGGTCGGCGAGGGTGCCGCCGATGAGGAACATGCCCTGCTGGGTGAAGTTGCGGACGCCGAGTACGAGGCCGACGGCCCAGGCGGCGAGGCCGAGTCCGTCGGCCAGGTGGGTGGCGAGGTAGGGCATGAGCATGTAGAAGGCGAGGTTGATGCCGAACTGGTTGGCCATCAGCAGCCGCGCCGCGGGCGGGAAGGAACGGGTCTGCTGCCACACCTGGTTCATCGGGTGGCTCCCACGAGATCGTGCTGTCCGGGACCGGCGAGGGGGTCGGTGATGTGGGTGCAGCGGGTCCAGCGGGTGACGGTGCGCTCCCGGGTGTCGGCGATCTCGTCGGGGTCGTCGGCCGGCAGGGCGCCTAGGAGATCGTGGCGGCGGCAGTAGGTGTCGTCGAAGACCGTGCCCACGTAGCGTTGCGGCCCGTCGGGGAAGACGGCGGCGATCCGGTTCTCCGGGGGCAGGGTGCGGGCCAGCCAGCGGGCGACGAGGGCGACGGCTCCGACGCTCCAGCCACCGCTGGCGTAGTGTTCGCGGGCCAGGCGCCGGGCGGCCCACACGGCTTCGGGGGCGGCGACCCAGTGCACCTCGTCGAAGAGGCCGTAGTCGACGTTGCGGGGGTGGATGCTGGAGCCCAGGCCGCGCATGAGGCGGGATCCGGCGGGCTGGCCGAAGATCGTCGACCCGGTGGCGTCGACCCCGACGATCCGCAGGCGGGGGAAGAAGCCGCGCAGCACGGAACCGATGCCGGCCGAGTGGCCGCCGGTGCCGACGGAGACGACCAGGGCGTGAATGTGACCGAGCTGGGCGACGAGTTCGTGGGCGAGCGCGGCGTAGGCGGCGACGTTGTCCGGGTTGTTGTACTGGTCCGGGCACCATGCGTCCGGATGGACGGCGAGCAGCTCCTCGACGCGCTGTCGGCGGGCCTGCTGCCAGCCGCCTTGTGGATGGGGCGTGGTGACGACATCGACCCGCGCTCCGTACGCGGAGAGCAGGCCCGTCATCAACGGCTCGATGCCGGGGTCGGTGACGACGGTGACCGGATGGCCGTACGTCGCTCCGGCCAGGGCCAGGCCGAGGCCGAGGGTGCCCGAGGTCGATTCGACGATGCGGGAACCGGGCCGCAGCCGGCCTCCCTCACGGGCGACATGGACCATGTACAGGGCGCTGCGGTCTTTGATGCCGCCCGGGTTGTGGCCCTCGAGCTTGGCCCAGAAGCCGCAACCGGCGGCGGTGAAGGGTTCGCCGATCCACAGGACGGGGGTGTCGCCGACGAGGCCGGCGGGGGTGTGCGGAGGAAGTTTGGCCTCGGCGGACGCATGGGCGAGAGGCATCGACTGGGCGGTACGGGTGGGGTGGTTCATGGCGTGCTTCTCCTGCGGCCCGCGCCGTGTCCGGCAGCCGGCCGATGGGTGGGAAGAGGGGCGGAGCCGATCGGTCGCCGTGGGCTCGCGTGGTGCCGAGCACGGCGAGGTGGCCGATCAGGTCCGCCACACGCCAAGAAGAGACTGCGCATGTCCTGCGGAGAACGCGGCAGGGGTCGTGGGGGAGTGGTGATGTGCCGACGGTGGCACGGCAGGCGCGGGCCCGGGAGGCTCGGACGGCAGGACGTCAGGGAGGGGCGGTCCGGCCGGACCGGGGTGGCGCGGCGGCTGTACGGTCGGCTCGTCCAGGGCGCAGCAGTGAGCTCCCTCGTCGTGCGCGGGCGTGCTCTGCCCGGCCGTGGTCTCCCGGTGTCTGTCACCGGGCTGCTGTCCGCAGCTGACGGGCGCCGCCTGCGCCAGGGCGGCGATGCGCAGGGTGTCGGTTGCCGTGGGACCGTGCGAGCAGCCGAGCACATGCAGGAGCGTGGCCAGCAACACGACGACCACCGCTCCGGCCCGCGGCACGGAGCGGCTGCCTCGGGTGAGGACCGACCCAGCTCCCATGAACACATAGCGTAGTCGGGCATGCGCACAAAGTTCTTGTCATCGGGCGTGTCCGTCAGCCTTCCGGAGGTCCACCCGCACCGCAATGAACTCCCCATGTCTCTCGGGTGCTTGACGGGTCGTTGGTCCGTACCTATGGTCATCGGTCAGCGCTTCGTTCAAGGGGGCGCATTCCATTCACATATGAGGACGTGTCCTATGCAGGGAACACCCGCTCCACGTCGTCGCAAGTCCCCATGCTCCGCTCTCACGCTCACCGCAGCAGCCGCCCTGCTGACCACCGGACTTCTCTCCTGGCCCGGCACCCAGCGGGCGCAGGCCGCACCCGCCGCCTTCGTCCACCCGGGTGTCACCGTCTCCCGCGCCCAACTCGACTTCGCGCGCGGCAAGGTCCTCGCCGGCGCTCAGCCCTGGAAGGCGGCGTACGACCAGATGATGGCGAGCCCGTACGCAAGCCTCAACCGGACCCCCAAACCCCGCGCCGTCGTCGAGTGTGGCCCGTATTCCAACCCCAACTACGGCTGCACGGACGAACGTGAGGACGCCCTCGCGGCGTACACCGACGCGCTCGCCTGGTACGTCACCCGCGACGAGCGGTACGCGAGAAAAGCGATCGAACTCATGGACGCCTGGTCCGCAACGCTCACGGACCACACCAACAGCAACGCGCCGCTGCAGACCGCCTGGGCGGGAGCCTCCTGGGCCAAGGCCGCCGAGCTCATCAAGTACACCTACACCGGCACCTGGGCCGACGCCGGCCGGTTCGCCACCCTGCTCCGCAACGTCTACCTGCCCAAAGTCGTCAACGGCTCCAATTCCAACGGGAACTGGGAACTGACGATGATGGAGGCCGCGGTCGGCATCTCCGTCTTCCTCGAGGACAAGGCCTCATACGACTCGGCCATGGCACGCTTCCGCACCCGCACCGCCGCCTACGTCTACCTCTCCTCCGACGGCGACCTGCCCAAGACCGTACCGAGCCAGAACCTGAACACCCGGGACAAGATCGTCTCCTACTGGCAGGGGCAGTCCACCTTCGTGACCGGCCTCACCCAGGAGACCTGCCGCGACTTCGTGCACACCGGATACGGCATCTCCGCCATCTCGCACGTCGCCGAAACCAGCCGGATCCAGGGGCAGGATCTCTACGGCACCGACGTCGGTGAACGGCTGCGGCAGGCGCTCGGCTTCCAGTCCAAGTACGAGCTCGGCGCCGCGGTCCCAAGCTGGTTGTGCGGCGGATCCGTCAAGCGAGGGCTCGGTCCCATCACGGAGGTCGGCTACAACGCCCTGCACAATCGCATGGGCATCGCCATGACCAACACCCAGACGCTGACCGAGCAGAACCGCCCGGCCGGCACCAACAACCTCTTCGTGGCGTGGGAGACCCTCACCGACGGTGACAATCCCAACTGACGTGGCATCACGACGCGCTGGCCAGTCGGACGAGGTGGCGGGCCGTGCCGGCAGGGTCGACGATCTGGTGGAGGTGCGCGCCGGGCAGGTGGGCCACACGCCAGCCGCGTGCGCGCGCCTCGGCGGCCAGGTCGTCGTACGGAGGGCCGAACAGCACGTAGGCGCAGGGGTGGTCGTCCCAGCCGTCGGGGACCGGGATGCGCTGCTCGTAGTAGGAGAGTGGCAGGGTGGGCTGCTCCTCGACGACCGTCCGTCGCATCTCCGGATCCGGGAACATGGGTGCGACGTCCGCCTCGTCCCACCAGTCGGTCCAGCGTGGCAGCCTGCCGTGCACGGCCATCGGGCGGAGGAACTCCAGTACCTCGGGCGAGGCGACAGGAGTGGGCCCGGTGCGCGCCGGCAGTGCGGCGTCGACGAAGATCGAGGCGGTCACCCGATGGTCGAGACCCGAGCGAATCGTGGGAAGAAACAACCCCGCGTTGCTGTGGGCCACGAGCGTCACGGGGTGGTCGGCCGGGACCTGCCGAAGGTCGTCGCGGACCGCCTCGGCGATCCGGGGCCAGAACGGCGGAGCACCCGCACCGATGTGCAGGAGGGACGGCACCCGTACCGGGTGTCCCGCCGCTGACAGGTGTTCGGCCACGGGGTGCCAGGTCGAGGGGCCGACGGACGGACTGTGCAGGAGAACGAAGACGGGCAGCATGTGACGATGCTGCCCCACACGCCGTCCGAAGTGCGACAACCTCGGCCCACAGCAGAATGTGCTGCCCCGCGGTGTGTCGGCCTACTGGACGAGACTGGTGCGGACGAGACGGAACGCTGCCGCCGGGTCCGCGGCACGTGTGACCGTCCGCCCCACGACGACGTGCGAGGCGCCGGCGGCGATGGCGGCGCGCGGCGTTCCGGGGCGGGCGTGCTCGGCCGGAGAGTCACCGGGCAGGGTGACTCCCGGAGTGACGATCAGGGGATCGGACCCCAGTGCGTTCCGCAGGGCCGCGACGTCCTGAGGCGAGGCGATCAGACCGTGACAGCCGGCCCTCCCCGCCAGCCGGGCCAGTCTGAGCACCTGCTCCTCGGCCGAGCCCGCGATCCCGATGTCGGTGAGGTCCTCGTCGGTCATGCTGGTGACCACGGTGAGCGCGAGAATCCGCAGTCCGGGGAAGGCGCGGGCGGCGTCGACAGCGGCAGTCATGATGCCCAGGCCGCCCATGCTGTGCACCGTCACCATGGAGACGCCCAGCGCGCCCGCGGCGCGGACCGCTCCGGCGACCGAGTTGGGGATCTCGAAGAGCTTGAGGTCCAGGAAGACCTCCTTGCCCTGCGCGACGAGGCGCTCGACGAAGTCGGGGCCGGCCGCGGTGAGCAGTTCCAGGCCGACCTTGTAGAAACGGCACTCGTCGCCCAGCTGTTCGACGATGCGTTCGGCGGTGGCCCGGGCGTCGCAGTCCAGGGCGACGATGATCTGGTCGCGCGTATCCACGCCGCCATTGTGCCCGCCACCGGCTGTCCCCCTACTCCAGCATGCGTTCCGCGTCAGCCGGAACCCAGGGAAAGGGCACGTCGGGCCATCGTGCGGCGGCCCATGCCTCGAGGCCGACGGCGAGGACGGCATCGATGAAGACCTGCGGCGGCCGGTAGCCGTGGGCGGTGACGTAGTGGGAGATGAGGAACGGGGCGGCGTAGGCGATGCCGGGCTCGCCCGGGATCCGTATCTCCCCGTTGCCCTCCGGGGCCTCTCCCTCAGGACCCCTGCTCGTCGACGCGGCCGAGGAGTTCGTCGTACAGAACCCGGCCCTCGCGCGTCAGGGCGATGCCGCGGGCCTCGACCTCGCCGAAGCGGACCCGCAGGGCGCCGCTGACGACGCTGCCGTCCGGGGTGCGCATCGCGCGGGGTTCGGCCATGGCCCGGAAGGAGGTCTGCCGCAACAGCACATCGGGACCCTTCCAGGCGGGCGGGCCCTGGATCGTGTCGATCATCTCGACGCCGCGCTCGGTCATGCGCCGGTACAGCTCGTCGATGTCCAGGACGCGCGGGGTGAGGTGGTTGATGTGCGTGCTGCGTACGCCGCCGATGTCCGCGGCGACGGCGGAGATCCGCTCCAGGGTCTCGTACCATGCCTTGTCGACTGGCTTGGGGGACAACTCGAAGGCCCGCACCGACAGTTGGAGGAAGTGTTCGGCCTCCGCCTCGGGAAGTTCCCGCTCCGCGGCGGCACGGTCGGCGAGCGCGAGCAACTCCGGGGGAAACAGTTCGCGTCCGGCGAGGAAGGCTTCGAGGCGTGTGCGCAGGTCGGTGTCGAAGAAACGGGGGTCGGCCGGGGTGAGCATCGAGGTGAACACCCGGAAGGGGTTGCGTGCCAGTTCCTCGCCGTCGACCGGCCGGAACGCGGTGGAGACGACGGGTACGGCGCTGACCGCGGCCTCCCGCAGGTCGTAGAACCCGACCGGGTGCATGCCGAGGGCGGCGAAGACGCGGGCGACCTGCTGCAGTTCCCGCGGCGTGCCGACACGGATGGCTCCGTGCCGCTCGGCGGTCACCCGGCCGATGGACCCGAGGCGTTCGGCGTCGGCTCCCCGCGCGCGCAGGACGTCCTCGTTGACCTCGCGCGAGACGTCCACGAGCGTGGTGTAGGCGGGAACCTCCCGGCCGTCCATCGCCGACAGCCGAGCCGCGAACGCGGCCCGCAGCTGCCACTGACTGATCGTCGACATGGTTCGGCCTTTCGGTCGGTGGTCACACCGAGTGAGTCGTCGGTATGCGCGCGCCATGTGAGGCATTGTCGGTCACACCACGTGAGCCATCGGTGCTCACACCACGTGCGCTTCGGGGCGGATGTCGGCGCCGCGGCGGAACCGGCCGGCGCTGAGTGGCGTACAGGAAGCCGGGCACGACGACGACGTTCGTCACCCCGCCTTCGGCGAGGTGGAACGCGGTGCTCGCACCCATGACGCCGCCACCGACGATCACGACATCGGCGGAGGCCGGAGCGGCGCGGAAGGCGGAGGAGCACAACGGGCCACTCCCTTGCAGAGGCCGCCCCGCCGGACGGGTCCGCTTGGGGGCGGCGGGGCTGTCAGTGACAGAGTGATGCCGATCAGCTGCCTGTGCGTCATCGTGCAGCAATCCGACCGGTGACGTCCATCCGTTGGTCTTGCGTGGGTGTCCCCGGCTTCGGCCGGGGAGGGAACGCATCCTTGTCGCGAGGCGCGCAGCGCCGGTGTCTGCTTCGTTGTCGGTGGTGGCGGGTAGCGTGATCTCACCGGCTTTGGTCTTGGAGGGGGGCGGGCCGGGTGACCCGTGCGAACAAGTTCCTGATGCGTCCCACCGTGGGCCAGCAGGGCGCGCTCGCCGGATGCTGCGCGATCACTGCTCGCTCTACAACTCGGCGTTGCAGGAACGCCGCGACGCCTACCGGCACACCTCGAGGACGGCGATCCAGTACGGGCAGCAGTCCGCGCAGCTGAAGGAGATCCGGGCGTTCGACCCGGAGCGTCAGGGCCGCTGGTCGTTCTCCAGCCAGCAGGCGACCTTGCGGCGCCTGGACAAGGCGTTCGCCGCGTTCTTCCGTCGCATCAGGGCCGGAGAGAAGCCGGGCTATCCGCGTTTCAGATCGGGCCATCGGTTCGACACGGTGGACTTCCCCAAGGACGGCGACGGCTGCCGGTGGGATGCCACCCCGCACGACCCCGTCACCCGCGTCCGCCTCCAGGGCATCGGACACGTCAGGGTCCACCGGCACCGGCCGGTCATGGGCAAGGTCAAGACGATCTCGGTCAAGCGGGAAGGGCGGCGCTGGTATGCCGTCCTGACTGCCGAGCAGGCCCGGCCCGATCCGCTTGCCCAGAGTGGCAGCGTGGTCGGTGTCGACGTGGGTATAGCCCACTTCCTCGCCGACTCGGGCGGCGGCTTCGTGCCCAACCCCCGGCACGGGGCGAAGGCCGCAGCGAAGTTGCACGCCGCGCAGCAGGCGCCGAGCCGGTGCAAGCGGGGCGGCAACCGGTGGCGCAAGGCCGGGGAAAACGTGGCCCGGCTGCACCGAAAGGTCCGCCGCCAGCGACTGGACCACGCACACAAGACCGCGCTCGGCCCCGTGCGGGAGCATGACTTCATCGCGCACGAGGACCTCCAGATCCGCAGCATGAGCAAGGCCCCGGCGCCCAGGCCTCAGCCGGGCAGCTTCCTGTCCAACGAGGCCGGTGCGAAGGCTGGGCTCAACCGTTCGATCGCCGATTCCGGATGGGGGGTGTTCCTGCAGATACTCACCGCCAAGGCGGAAGGGCCGGACGGGAGGTGATGTCGGTGGACCCCGCCACACCTCCCGGCGGTGCCCCGCATGCGGGCACACCGCCAAGGAGAACCGGCCCACCCAGGAGACGTTCCACTGTCAGGCGTGCGGCCACCACGCGCACGCGGACACGGTGGGAGCCCTGAACGTTCTACGGGCCGGGCTGGCCCGTCGCCAAGCCGCACCGGCCTAGCGAGAAGCCCCCTCAATGAGGGGGAGGAGTCACCAACGGTTGGTGCGCATTAACTTTGCGCATCGAGTTCTGGGCGATGCTTGCCGGACGGGGGAGCGCCAGTGGGTTTCGCGGCGGGCTGTGTTGCCGAGGTGCGGGGGCGTGGCGGGGGAAGGGGGGAGCTGCGTCGGCGGCCGTTCCCCCTCCGAGTCCGGCCCATGGCAATGTCAGTGGTGGCTGCGAGGCTGGCCATATGGACAGGAACGATGAGCAACTGCTGCGCGGCCGGGTCTACGGTCAGGACCACGACCATCCGGGCCCGCGGCCGGGACGCCGGTACGCCGAACTGGTCGGCGGGCCGCTGGACGGGCTCCTGCTCGACATAACCGGCTGGACGGAGGCCGAGATCGGCACCGGCGCTGCCCTCCCCACCGAGCTGGGGCAGTTCGGTGCCGACGGCCGGGCGATGTACGCCCCACGCCCCGGCGACCCCCGCCACTTCGACTGGGACGGAGACGCACCGTGACGACTGACGGTTTCGAAGTCCCAGGTGAGCGCGCCGGGGCGGAGGTCGCAGCCGCCAGTTGGTCGACGTCCGCGAGAGCGGCACCGGCATGCAGGCCGTCTTCGCCGCCCGCACCAACATCGGGAAGACCGCCGGACCGGTCGGCCGGGAGTTCCGAGGCGCCCTCCTGCCGCTGTTCACCGGGTTCATCCGAGGATGCCCTGGCCTTCAGGGCCGGGGAGGTATCGGACTCCTGCGGAGCAGGGCAGGGATAGCTGGATCGCCGTCGGGGCGATCCGGCGTCCACCCCGCACGGCGGTGATGTCGCCCACAATGATCGAGAACTCTCAACTGTCAGTCTTCTCGGGTAGGTTCGGATGTATG
>NZ_JBFAWG010000018.1:0-150690 GCF_040680215.1 Streptomyces sp. NPDC052107 | reverse complement strand
CCGCGCCCACCAACAAAACCTCCCCCCCATCCTCCCCACCCCGCCCCGGATCCCAAGGGATCCGGGCCTTCGTGGTGTGCGAACTCATGTACTGAGGGGAGGGACGGCCGCGCCGCCGTGGGGAGTTGAGGGGTGTGTGTTTGACTTGTCGTCCTGTGGGCATGTCGACAAAACGCTGAAGTGACCTCACGGGCTGCGGTATACCAGGTGTACCCAGGTGCAGGTGGTGCGACGATGGACGTTATGGGGGACAAGGCAACTCTGTTCGAGTCAGGGCGAATTGTGCAGCCTTCCGGTGAGGAATCCTCCCGTGACGAGATGGCCGACATGGGGGAAGCCGCCGAGGAGGTACGCCTCGGACTCGCCGCGCAGAGCGGCGACGCCGAGGCGGCGAGCGTCCTCGGAGCCATGCTGCTGCGCCGCGGCGACCTCGACGGAGCCGAAACCCATCTGCGGGCCGCCACCGCGGCCGGCGACCGGGCCGCCGCCAACAACCTGGGTGTCCTGCTGCACCAGCGCGGCTACCCCGAGGAGGCCGCCGGCTGGTGGCGCATCGCCGCCGTCGCCGGTTCCGCGGCCGCCGCGCACGCCCTGGGCCGCTACCACCGCGAACGCGGGGACGAGCCCGCCGCCGAGTACTGGCTGCGCCAGTCCGCCGAGCAGGGCCATGTCCTCGGCGCCTACGCGCTCGCCGACCTGCTGGAGCACCGCGGGGACGTCGGTGCCGAGCACTGGATGCGGGCCGCGGCCGAGCGGGGCCACCGGGAGGCCGCCTACCGGCTGGCGCGCACACTCGACACCGCAGGACGCGAGGACGAGACCGGGGCCGACAACGCTGTCGCCGAGGCCGAGCAGTGGTACCGGCAGGCCGCCGCGCGCGGCCACCGGCGTGCCGCGCTGCACCTCGGGGCGATCCTGGAAAAGCGCGGGGAACTGAAGGAGGCCGGGCGCTGGTATCTGACCTCCGCCAAGGACGGCGAGGCCCGGGCCGCCTGCGCGCTCGGCTTCCTGTTGCGCGACGCCGGGGACACCGAGAGCGCGGCCGTGTGGTGGCTGCGCGCGGCCCAGGAGGGCGACGGCAACGCGGCCAACGCGCTCGGCGCGCTGCACGCCGAGCGCGGCGAGACCCAGACCGCCGAGCGCTGGTATCGGGCGGCGCTGGACGCCGGTGACGACAACGGCGCGTACAACCTCGGGCTGCTCTGCGCCGAGCAGGGGCGGCCCGCGCATGCCGAGCAGTGGTACCGGCGAGCCGCCTACGCCGGGCACCGGGAGGCCGCCAACGCGCTCGCCATCCTGCTGCTGCAGGGCGGCGACACCACCGGCGCCGAGCCGTGGTTCTCCAAGGCCGCCGAGGCCGGCAGCGTGGACGCCGCGTTCAACCTCGGCATCCTCCACGCCGGACGCGGCGAGGAGACCATGGCGTTGCGCTGGTACGAGCGGGCGGCCGCCGCCGGGCACACCGAGGCCGCGCTCCAGGTCGGGATCGCCCGGCTGCGCGCGGGCGAGGAGCAGGAGGCCGAGCGGCATCTGCGGTGCGCGGCGGGCGGAGGCAGCGCGGAGGCGGCGTACCGGCTGGCCGCGCTGCTCGACGTGCGACGGCCGCCGGAGCCGGCGCATGAGCTGGGCGAGATCGTGCACGAGAAGACCGAGTGCGAGGAGTGGTACGAGCGGGCGGCGACCCAGGGACACCGGCGGGCGCAGGTGCGGGTCGGGATGCTCGCGGCGGCGCGGGGGGACGTGGTCGAGGCGGCACGCTGGTACCGGGCGGCGGCCGAGGCCGGGTCGCGCAACGGCGCCTTCAATCTCGGGCTGCTGCTGGCGCGCGAGGGGAGCGAGCCGGAGGCCGCGGTGTGGTGGACGCGGGCGGCTGACGCCGGGCATGGCCGGGCGGCGCTGCGGCTGGCCCTGGTCTACGCGCGTCGGGGGGAGCTGGCGGAGGGGCAGCGGTGGGCCGACCGTGCGGTCGAGCTGGGGCCGGCGGAGGTTTCGGAGCGGGCGGGGCGGTTGCGCGATGCGCTGCGGGAGGAACTCTCGGCGTGAGCCCGGCCACGTCCCCGGTAACTGATTTGCTTCCGCCCACCTCCCTCACGTAATGTCGTGTTCACCGACGCGGGGTGGAGCAGCTCGGTAGCTCGCTGGGCTCATAACCCAGAGGTCGCAGGTTCAAATCCTGTCCCCGCTACTGAAGGCCGAGGGCCGGAATCCAGAGATGGGTTCCGGCCCTCGGCGTTTGCGCGTGTGCGATGCGAAAAGAGCCCCGGCGGGGTCGCCGGGGCTCCGGGGAAGCGGTGGGCTACGCCCGCGCGCAGTCCGGGCACAGGCCGCGGTACGTCACCTCGACGTCCGACACCGTGAAGCCGAAGCGCTCGGCGTCGGGGAGGTCGGCGAGCGGGTTGCCCGTGGGGTGGACGTCACGGATCGCGCCGCAGTGGGCGCAGACCAGGTGCTGGTGCGGCCGGTGCGCGTTCGGGTCGTAGCGCTTGGCGCGTTTGTCCGTCGCGACTTCCAGCACCTCGCCGAGCGTGACCAGCTCACCGAGTGTGTTGTAGACGGTCGCCCGGGAGATCTCGGGCAGCTTCGCGACGGCCCGTGCATGGACCTCGTCGGCCGTCAGATGGACATGCTCGCCGTCGAGGACCTCGGCGACGACGCGCCGCTGCGCGGTCATCCGCCATCCGCGTCCACGCAGCCGTTCCAGAAGGTCGCTCATGGACACCAGCCTAACAGCAAGGGGGACCAGGACGGGAATAGGTGTGAGTTTGGATCGATATTCGACTTAGAATCTGTCCAATGTAGGATCCGGAATGGCTTTGGCCGCAGGACAGGACTGGTACAGGACCAGTCAGTAGTGACGCAGGAGGCGCGCGTGACGCAGGGACCGCTCACCACGGAGGCCGGTGCTCCGGTCGCCGACAACCAGAACAGCGAGACGGCGGGCGTCGGCGGACCGGTCCTCGTCCAGGACCAGCTCCTGCTGGAGAAGCTCGCCCACTTCAACCGGGAGCGCATTCCGGAGCGGGTCGTGCACGCACGCGGAGCCGGCGCCTACGGCACCTTCACGGTGACCGCCGACGTCACCCCGTACACCCGCGCCGCCTTCCTCTCCGAGGTCGGCAGGGAGACCGAGGTCTTCCTGCGCTTCTCGACGGTGGCGGGCAACCTCGGTGCGGCGGACGCCGTCCGTGACCCGCGGGGCTTCGCGCTGAAGTTCTACACCGAGGAGGGCAACTACGACCTCGTCGGCAACAACACCCCGGTGTTCTTCATCCGGGACGCGATCAAGTTCCCGGACTTCATCCACACCCAGAAGCGCGACCCGTACACGGGCAGCCAGGAAGCCGACAACGTGTGGGACTTCTGGTCGCTGTCGCCGGAGTCGACCCACCAGGTGACCTGGCTGTTCGGCGACCGCGGCATCCCAGCGTCGTACCGCCAGATGGACGGCTTCGGCTCGCACACCTTCCAGTGGAACAACGCGGCCGGCGAGGTCTTCTGGGTCAAATACCACTTCAAGACCGATCAGGGGATCAAGAACCTCACCGCCGAGGAGGCGGAGGTGCTCGCGGGCAAGGATCCCGACTCGCACCAGCGCGATCTGCGCGAGGCGATCGAGCGCGGGGAGTTCCCGAGCTGGACCGTGGGTGTGCAGATCATGCCTGCGGCGGACGCGGCGACGTACCGCTTCAACCCGTTCGACCTCACCAAGGTCTGGCCGCACGCCGACTACCCGGTCATCGAGATCGGCAGGCTGGAGCTGAACCGCAACCCGCGGAACGTCTTCGCCGAGGTCGAGCAGTCGATCTTCAGCCCCGCGCACTTCGTGCCGGGCATCGGCCCCTCGCCCGACAAGATGCTCCAGGGCCGCCTCTTCGCGTACGGCGACGCGCACCGCTACCGCGTCGGCATCAACGCCGACCACCTGCCGGTGAACCGTCCGCACGCCACCGAGGCGCGCACCAACTCCCGTGACGGCCACCTCTACGACGGCCGGCACGGCGGGGCGAAGAACTACGAGCCGAACAGCTTCGGCGGGCCGCAGCAGACGGGCCGTCCGCTGTGGCGGTCCGTCTCCGTCGACGGCCCCACCGGCAACCACCCGACGCCGGTGCACGCCGAGGACGACGACTTCGTGCAGGCGGGCAACCTCTACCGGCTGATGTCGGAGGAGGAGAAGGAGCGCCTGGTCGCGAACCTGGCGGGTGCGATCTCGCAGGTCTCGCGCGAGGACATCGTCGAGCGCGCCGTCGGCAACTTCCGCAACGCCGACGCCGGCTTCGGCAAGCGGCTGGAGGCGGCGGTGCAGGCGTTGCGCGGCTGAGCCGGCCGTGCCGAGTCGGCGGCACGCCCGTGTGCGGCTGGGTGGGCCGGACCCCACGGTGCTCGGGGTCCGGCCCGTTCCGCGTGCTCAGAGCGCCGGTGCGGGCTCGCGGGCCGGGACCCAGCAGCGGATGATGTCGCGGACCGAGACGATTCCGGCCACCTCGCCGCGGTCGAGGACGACCAGGTGCCGGAAGCCGCCGTGGGCCATGGCGCGTGCGGCCTGCTCCAGCGTCCAGGTGGGGGCCGCGAAGACGACGTCGGTGGTGGTGTGGGCGTGGGTGCGTTCCGTGTCGGGGTTCTGGCCGAGGCCGACGGAGTTGAGGATGTCGCGTTCGGTGAGGATGCCGATGCCGCCGGCGTCCGGGTCGAGGACGACGGCGGCACCGACGCGACGGGCGGACATCAGGGCGGCTGCCTGGCGGAGCGTGTGGTCGGGGCCGACGGTGAGTATCACCGTGGTCATGGCGTCACGGACGAGCATGGGTGGGGCCACCTCCTAGGAATCCGAGGCGCTAGTTCCTGGATTCACAAGTTCACAAGTGGGGGTAGCCTCAGACTGACAGGTAAAGCACGGGTCAACAAGGGGGCGCGCGATGTCAGTTGAGGGCGTACCGGGCGTGCCCTCCCTGCTCAGTGGCGCGGGTTGAGATACCCCAGCAACTCGTCGTGCAGCAGACCGTTGGACGCCGCCGCGTTGCCGCTGTGCGGGCCCGGGCGGCCGTCGAGGCCGGTGAAGGTGCCGCCGGCCTCCGTGACGACGATCGCGTTGGCGGCCATGTCCCAGAGCGACAGCTCCGGCTCCGCGCAGAGGTCCACGGATCCCTCGGCGACCATCATGTACGGCCAGAAGTCGCCGTACGCGCGCGTGCGCCACACCTGGCGGGTGAGGTCGAGGAAGCCGTCGAGGCGGCCCTGCTCCTCCCAGCCGGAGAGGGAGGAGTACGCGAAGGACGCGTCGGCGAGCTTGCCGACGCCGGAGACGTGGATGCGGGACGCGGAGGTCAGGCTGCGGCCGGTGAAGGCGCCGTGGCCCTTCGCGGCCCACCAGCGGCGGCCGAGGGCGGGGGCGGAGACGACGCCGACGACGGGCTGGTAGCCGCCCTCGCTCGCTTCCATCAGCGCGATGAGGGTCGCCCAGACGGGGACACCGCGTACGTAGTTCTTGGTGCCGTCGATGGGGTCGATCACCCAGCGGCGGGGGCCGGAGCCCTCGATGCCGTACTCCTCTCCGAGGACCGCGTCTCTCGGGCGGGCACGCTGGAGGTGGCCGCGGATCAGTTCTTCCGCCGCCTTGTCCGCCTCGCTCACCGGGGTCATGTCCGGCTTCGTCTCCACCTTCAGGTCGAGGGCCTTGAAGCGGTCCATGGTGGTGGCGTCGGCGGCGTCCGCGAGGACGTGGGCGAGACGCAGATCGTCGTGGTAGTCCGGCATGTGAGGAACGCTATCTGTCAGGGTCGGCACGGGGCTACCAGGGGAGGGGCGGTGTCGGGGGCCTGTGACGTCGGCCGAACCCCCGCGAACCCTTGACAGTGCATACAAGCGCGTCAAATCTGGGCGCAGAGCCGCTCCGCCCCAGGGAGGCGATGATGCCTGCTGCCCGGGAGTCCCTACTGGACGCCGCCTACACGGCGCTCGCGCGCCGGCCGTGGTCCGCGGTGCGGATGGTCGACGTGGCCGCGGCGGCGGGAGTGTCCCGGCAGACCCTGTACAACGAGTTCGGCGGCAAGGACGGGCTGGCCCGCGCGCTGGTGCGACGGGAGGCCGACGGCTACCTCGCCGGAGTCGAGCGGGCGCTGGCCGGCCCGGGCGAGCCGAAGGAACGGCTCACCGCCGTCGCCGAGTGGACGCGCTCCGCCGCGCGGGACAATGTGCTGGTAAGGGCCATGCTCACCGGCTGCTGGAGCGAACGGCTGCCCAGCCCGCCGCCGGCCGCCGTACCGTCCTCCTCCTCGGTGCCGGCCCAGCGCCGTGCGGACGGCCCGCTGCCCACGCCCCGCGACTTCGTACGAATCGTGCGGGACCGCGCCGTCATCGCCCTGACGGGACCCACCGCCACCGCCGCCGACGCCGCCGAGCTGACCCGCCCCTGCGAACTGGCCGTACGCCTCGCCCTGTCCTGCGTCGCGGCACCACCGGGGGAGGGCGGCGTGGCGGAGCTGATCCAAGCGGTCGTCCCACGCCAGTTGGTGTGAGTCCCGGGTCTCAGTACGGGCCGCCCCGGAAGTACCCGGCGCCGTACGGCCGGGCGTGGTCGCCGTGCTCGTGGGCGGCGTCGGACCGGTGCGCGGGAGCCGAGCGCTCCGACAGCGTGCGCAGCCGCTCCAGGCCGGCCAGCACCTCGGCGCGATGGCCGGACTCCTTCATCCACCGGGGCAGTCGCGGGAGCATCGCCCGCGTGGCCCCGGTCCCGCCCTCGCGCAGCGTGGCACGGACGTAGGCGGCCAGCGCGTCGACGTGCGCCACGTTGTAGGCCCACAGGACGCGGCCCGCGCAACGCGTCTGCAGCCACAGCGGGCGCAGGAAGAACGGGTCCTCGGTACCGCCGAGTTGCGCCGCGACCAGTCCGCCACCCCGCACGGCCGCCTCCCACTCCGCGTTCACGCCACACGCCGCACACGTGAGCCGACGGGGCCGGAACAACAACTCGGAGTAGTACTTGAGAGCCGGAAGACCGGGGCGCCCGGTGACGTCCGCCCGGCCGCCGCAGCGGGGGCAGACCACCAGAACGCGGTCGGCGAACCGGGCGAGCCATTCCCCCTGGTCGTGATGTCGGACCGGGCCGGTGCTCTGTTCGGAGCTCATGAAAACGTCCTCGGACATGCCCTCAGTGCGCCGACCCCGAAAGCTGCAGCCCGATCACCCCGACGATGACCAGGCTGATCGAGACGATCTTCAGGGTCGACACCAGGTCACCGAGGAAGACCATGCCGTAGATCGCCGTGCCGGCCGCGCCGATGCCGGTCCACACGGCGTAGGCGGGGCCGACGTCGAGCTTCTTCAGGGACAGGGTCAGCAGGCCGAAGCTGCCGAGGGCGAACGAGGCGAAGGCGATGGTCGGCCACAGGCGGGTGAACCCGTGCGAGAGCTTCAGGCACACGGCGAAACCGGTCTCCAGAATCCCGGCCACGATGACCAGCAGCCACGCCATGTGCGGTCCTCCTGTTGATCCGGATCTCCGGCTCGGTGCGATTATGCACTTACCGAACCAGGACCCCGGCAAACAACGCAGAGCCCCTCAGTCGCCTTCCTTGCGCTCCCGCGTGGCCAGCAGACGGCGGAGCGAGTACAGGCGCGCCGGGTCCGCGTGGCCCTCCTCGACCCATGCGTCCAGCGCGCAGTCCGGCTCGTCGTGGCTGCACGCGCGCGGGCAGCCCTCCGTGCCGGGTTCGAGATCCGGGAAGGCGTGGATGACGCGGGACGGGTCGATGTGGGCCAGGCCGAAGGAGCGGACCCCAGGGGTGTCGATGACCCAGCCGCCCGTATCGGTGAGGGGCAGGGCGAGGGCCGACGTCGTGGTGTGGCGGCCGCGGCCCGTCACCGCGTTGACGTGTCCCGTCATACGCCGGCGCTCCTGCGGGACCAGCGCGTTGACCAGCGTCGTCTTGCCGACGCCCGAGTGGCCCACGAACGCGGTGACCCTGCCGTCGATGTGCTCCCGGACCCGGTCCGTGGCGTCGCCGTTCTCCAGTTCCTCGCGGCTGGTGACGACGTACGGGATGTCGAGGGCGCCGTACAGCTCCAGCAGCTTGTCGGGCGGGGCCAGGTCCGACTTGGTCATCACCAGCAGCGGTTCCAGTCCGCCGTCGAAGGCCGCGACCAGGCAGCGGTCGATCAGGCGGGGGCGCGGTTCCGGGTCGGCCAGGGCCGTGACGATGGCCAGCTGGTCGGCGTTGGCGACGACCACGCGCTCGAACGGGTCGTCGTCGTCGGCCGTGCGCCGCAGCACCGACGTACGCTCCTCGATCCGCACGATCCGGGCGAGCGTGTCCTTCTTGCCGGACAGGTCGCCGACCAGAGCCACCCGGTCCCCGACCACCGCCGCCTTGCGGCCCAGCTCGCGGGCCTTCATCGCGAGCACGGTCCGGTCGTCGACCAGGCAGGTCAGCCGGCCGCGGTCGACCGTGAGTACCAGGCCCTCGGCGGCGTCCTCGTGCTTGGGCCGGATGTTCGTACGCGGCCGGGTGCCCCGGCGGCCGGGGCGGCTGCGGATGTCGTCCTCGTCGGTGTGCTTGCCGTAGCGGCGCATGGCGTGTCCCTACTGCCCGAGCATCCCGGTCCACAGCTCGGGGAAGTCCGGCAGCGTCTTCGCCGTGGTCGCCACGTTCTCGATCCGCACGCCCTCGACCGCCAGGCCGATGATCGCGCCGGCGGTCGCCATGCGGTGGTCCTCGTAGGTGTGGAAGACGCCGCCGTGCAGCGGGCGCGGACGGATGTGCAGGCCGTCGGCGGTCTCGGTGACGTCACCGCCGAGTTCGTTGATCTCCTTGGTGAGCGCGGCCAGCCGGTCCGTCTCGTGCAGCCGCAGATGGGAAACGCCCCGCAGGGTCGAGGGGGAGTCCGCGAGGGCGGCGACGGCCGCGATGCCCGGGGTCAGCTCGCCGACGTCGCCCAGGTCCACGTCGATGCCGTGGATGGCGCCGGAACCGGTGAACACCAGCCCGAACTCGGTGAGTTCGCAGGAGCCGCCCATCTCGGTGAAGATCTCCCGCAGCCGGTCGCCCGGCTGGGTGGTGCGCTCCGGCCAGTCCGGGATCAGCACCTTGCCGCCCGTCACCAGGGCCGCCGCCAGGAACGGCTGGGCGTTGGACAGGTCCGGCTCGATCGTCAGGTCCCGGCCGAGCAGCGCGCCCGGCGTCACCCGCCACACGTTCGGCTCGCCGCCCGACTCCGGGGTGTCCACCTGGGCGCCGACCGCCCGCAGCATGTCGACGGTCATCCGGATGTGCGGCACGGAGGGCAGGCTCGCGCCGGTGTGCCGGACCTCGACGCCCTGGTTGAAACGGGGTCCGGAGAGCAGCAGGGCGCTCACGAACTGGGAGGACGAGGAGGCGTCGATCGACACCGGGCCGCCGTCCAGGGCCCCGCCGCCGTGCACCGTGAGCGGCAGCGCGCCCCGGCCGTCGTCGTCGATCCGGGCGCCGAGCAGCCGCAGCGCGTCGATCACCCCGTGCAGGGGACGCTCGTACGACCGCGGGTCGCCGTCGAACCGGATGGGGCCGTCGGCCAGCGCGGCCACCGGCGGCAGGAAGCGCATCACCGTGCCGGCGTTGCCGACGTCGACCGTGGCCGGGCCGTGCAGGCCCGTCGGCAGCACCCGCCAGGCCTCGCCGGTGCCGTCCGGCCCGACCCCCTCCTCGATCTCCACGCCCATGGCGCGCAGGGCACCGGCCATCAGCAGGGTGTCGCGGGAGCGCAGCGGGCGGCGCAGCCAGCCGGGCTCGGAGGCGAGGGCGGCCAGCACCAGCGCGCGGTTGGTGACCGACTTGGACCCGGGCACGTGGACCGTCGCGTCGACGGCTCCGCTCGCGTGCGGGGCGGGCCAGAGGGCGGTGTGTGCGGGGTTAACGGTCATGCGCCCCACTTTAGTGGCTGGGGACGGCCGCACCCCTGCATGTCGCGGGGGCCGTGGGCCGGCCGGGCCGCCGTGCCAATTCGGCTTTTTTCAATTGCTTCGGGTTCCTTCAGGGCAAATCTTCTCGGGTAAAGAGTCACTTACATATTCCCTGTGCCCGCGCTAAGATCATCGCGCATCCTTCGTGTGATCGGAGTGGAACTTTCGTGTCTTCTTTCCGTCGCCCCCTCGTTGCCGCGCTTCCCGTCGTTGCGGCCCTGGCCACCGTTCTTCCCGTCGCGACGTCGGCGAGCGCCTCCGCGGGAATCAGCTGTACGTCCACGGACTGTGCCCGGTTCTTCTACAACAGCAACCGGCAGGGTTCCTCGACCTACTTCAACGCCTCCAACGTCTCGGACTTCGCCGGCTACACCTTCCTCACCTCGGGAAGCGGTCAGGGTCAGCCGGTCAAGAACAATGCCGCGAGCGCGCTGAACGACTCGCCCGACCTTATGACCGTGTACTACAACAGCAACTACGTCGGCGCGTGCGACACCCTCTCGGACTTCGCCATCGCCGACCAGCTGCACTACACGTACAACGAGAACGCGTCGTTCCGCTGGAACTACACGCGTTCGGACTGCTACAAGTTCTAGTCCTCTCTTTTCCGTGAATCCTTCCGTGGCCGCACGCCGAGTTCGTGCGTGCGGCCACGGGAATCCCGGGTACGAAAACGAACGGCGGGCGGGTCATGCGGGCGACCACGGGCTGGATGGCAGCGGTGGGCCTTCTCTTCCTCACGGCGGCGGGTTGCGGCGGCCAGAGCGCGCAGGAGGGTGCCGCACCGGGGAGTTCGGCGGCCCCCACGGCCACGGGGTCCCCGGCCGCGGAGGCGCGGAAGCCGCCGGCCGACGCGGAGCAGTACACGTTCCGGCTGCCCATCGCCGCCTACAGCTACAGCGCGGCGGAGCAGGACGTCATCGAGCGGGCGAAGAACGCGCTGACGGATTCCTGCATGGCGGATTTCGGCGTCGCCTACCACTCGCCCGCTCCCCTTACCGGCCCCATATCGGCGGACCGCAGATACGGCATTTCCAGCGCCGTGGAGGCGAAGGAATACGGCTACCACCTCCCGCCGGATCCCTCCATGGCCGCAGCCGCGGTGAGTCCCGACATCGCTCGCGTGCTCTACGGAAAGGCGCCGGACGGCAGCACCGAAACGACATACGCGGGCAAGACCGTTCCCGCGAACGGCTGCCGGGGAAAGGCCGTGACGGAGCTCGGCGCCAAGTTCGAGGAAGGCGCGGGTGCGAGTGCGGCCCGCGACATCTCCGTCACCAGCTATCGGCAGTCGGAAAAGGATTCCCATGTCGTGGCCGCCGTCCGGAAATGGTCGGCGTGCATGAAAGGGAAGGGTCTTTCGTACAGGTCCCCGATGACCGCGGTGAGCAGTTTCTCACTGAAGAGCGCGAACCCTTCCGAGAAGGAACGTACGACCGCCGTGGCGGACATCTCCTGCAAACAGGAAACCCATCTGCTGGACATCTGGTTCACCGCAGAGTCCGGCATTCAGAAAACGATGATCCGCGAGCACCGGGCCGCCCTGGAGGGCCTGAAGAAGGACCACGCGGCCAACGTCGACACGGCACGGGCCGTCGTCGCACGGCAGCGCTGATCTCCAGGCCCGGCTCACACCTCCAGCAGCCAGCGGCCCCCGCCGATCAGCGAGCACAGCGACACCGCGTGGAACAGGAACAGCCACAGCGCCGCCGGTACGTGCGTGAGCCGCGACAGCTGGTCCGCGTCCGAGTCCCCGGCGCCGCCCCGGGACCGCTTCATCTGCAGCTCGAACGGCGGCCGTACCCCGCCGAACAGCAGGAACCACACCACGACGTACGCGAAGGCGGCCTGCACCTGCGGTCCCGTCAGCCAGGACACCAGCAGAAAGGCGCCCCCCGCCAGCACCACGGTCAGGACGCCGTACGCGTTGCGGATCATCACCAGCATCGCCACCAGCAGTGCCGTCGCCACCCACAGCAGCAGCGTGATGCGGCCGGCGGCCAGCAGGGCGGCGCCGCCGAGGCCCAGCAGCGAGGGCGCCGTGTATCCGGCGGCGGCCGTCAGGATCATGCCGATCCCGTACGGCTTGCCCCGGCTGAGCGTGAGGCCGCTGGTGTCGGAGTGCAGCCGGATGCCGGTGAGCTGCCGGCCGGTGAGCAGGGCGATCAGCCCGTGGCCGCCCTCGTGCGCGATGGTGATCGCGTTGCGGGATATCCGCCACAGCGTGTGCGGGACCACCACGGCGAGTGCGGCCACCGAGGTGGCGAGCACCACCCACAGGTCGGGATCGGGCTGGGTACCGGTGAGCCGGTCCCACAGGTCGGGCAGCGCGAGGGCGGCGAGGCTGTCCATGTGTCCGAGTGGCTCCCTGTCCTGGAGATCAATAGGGGTCGGCGCGAAGCACTGTCGCTGAGGGGTGGTGGTCGGGTGACGGGTGGGCCTGGCAGTGTGGCACGTATGTGCGGACGGTATGCATCGAGTCGTAGGCCCGAGGATCTCGCAGGAATCTTTGAGATCGAGAAGTGGGAGCCCGAGGAGACCCTGGAGCCGGACTACAACGTGGCTCCGACCAAGGAGGTCTACGCCGTCCTCGACCGTCCCCTGAAAGACGCGGACTCCCCGCATCCGGTTCGCCAGCTGCGCAAGCTGAAGTGGGGACTGGTGCCGTCCTGGGCCAAGACGCCCGAGGGCGGCGCCCGGATGATCAACGCGCGGGCCGAGACCGTGCACGAGAAGCCCGCCTACCGCCGGGCCTTCGCCGCCCGCCGCTGCGTCATCCCCGCCGACGGCTACTACGAGTGGGTCACCGGCAAGGAGGAGCGCGAGCTGGAGGTCGAGGGCAAGAAGAAGCGGCCGCGCAAGCAGCCGTACTTCGTGCTGCCGGCCGACGGCTCGGTGTTCGCGATGGCCGGGCTGTACGAGTTCTGGCGCGACCGGACCCTGCCCGACGACCACCCGCTGGCCTGGTGGGTCACCTGCTCGGTGATCACCACGGAGGCGGAGAAGACCCCGCTGGCCGTGGCCCCCGCCGAGGGCCCGCACTCCCTGGTCGACATCCACCCCCGGATGCCGCTGATGCTCACCCCCGACCGCTGGGACGCCTGGCTCGACCCGGCCCGCACCGACCCCGACGGCCTGCGCGACCTGCTGGCCCCGCCCCAGCCCGGCCTGATGCGCGCCTACCCGGTCTCCACGGCCGTCAGCAACGTCCGCAACAACGGCCCGGAACTGCTGGAGGAGCTTCAGGCGCCGGAAGAGGGCACACTCTTCTAGGTGATCGAGATTGTCGAGACCGACGCCGGGACCGCACGCATCACCTGGCACAAGGCGAAGAAGGCGCGACTGGTCCTGGCCGTGAGCCACGGCGCGGGCGGCGGCGTCGAGGCGCGCGATCTCCAGGCGCTCGCCGGGACGCTCCCCGCGCACGGGGTGACCGTCGCCCTCGTCGAGCAGCCCTGGCGGGTCGCGGGCAAGAAGCTCGCCCCCGCGCCGAAGACCCTCGACACCGGCTGGCGCGGCATCTGGCCCGCGCTGGCCGGGATGGAGCTGCCGGTGATCTCCGGCGGGCGCAGCGCCGGCGCCCGGGTCGCCTGCCGTACCGCCGGCGAGCTGGGCGCCCACGCCGTACTCGCGCTCAGCTTCCCGCTGCACCCGCCGGGCAAGCCGGAGAAGTCCCGGGCCGAGGAGCTGCTGGGCGCGGGGCTGCCGACGCTGGTCGTGCAGGGCGGCAGCGACCCCTTCGGCAAGCCGGAGGAGTTCCCGAAGGGTGACTTCCAGCTGATCGAGGTGCCGTACGGCGATCACGGGTTCGCGATCCCCAAGCGGGCGGAGATCACCCAGGAGCGGGCTATGGAGATCATCACCGACGGTGTCGTTCAGTGGAGCGCGTCACTCGGGTGACCCCCGGGAATGTTGCGGAGTGGACCTCTGTTGAGGCGGACAGAAGTGCTGAGGCCTCGGCACCGACGTCGTAGGAGAGGAAGTCCGCCGCATGGGTTCGACCATCTGCCCTCCCGCCTCCCACCACCACCCCGTGGACGGGCTGCGCCCGGCAGAGTCCGATTCGAGCCGTAAGCGCAGCGCTGACCTGGACTGGACGGTGCTGCACGCGGCCAAGACCGCTCCTATTCGAGGGGCGGCAGGCACGGGTCGTGTTCTATCCTCCGAATCGAGTGGGATCGGTTTCGGTCCTGCCCAGGATCTTGAGGAGGTGGGTCCGGTCACCGGTACCGACGCAGGGACCGACAACGGCCAGGCGGAGCAGCCCGAGGGCCAGGGCGTGAGCGCGGAGTCGATCTCCGAGTCCACCGCCGAGCGCAGTGCGCGCTTCGAGCGGGACGCGCTCGAGTACCTCGACCAGATGTACTCGGCCGCGCTGCGCATGACGCGCAACCCCGCCGACGCCGAGGACCTGGTGCAGGAGACGTATGCCAAGGCGTACGCGTCCTTCCACCAGTTCCGCGAGGGCACCAACCTCAAGGCGTGGCTGTACCGGATCCTCACCAACACCTTCATCAACTCCTACCGCAAGAAGCAGCGGGAGCCGCAGCGCTCCGCCGCGGAGGAGATCGAGGACTGGCAGCTCGCCCGCGCCGAGTCGCACATGTCGACGGGTCTGCGCTCCGCCGAGTCGCAGGCGCTCGACCACCTGCCCGACTCGGACGTGAAGGAAGCGCTGCAGGCGATCCCCGAGGAGTTCCGCATCGCCGTCTATCTCGCGGACGTAGAGGGCTTTGCGTACAAGGAGATCGCGGACATCATGGGGACACCCATCGGTACGGTGATGTCCCGGCTGCACCGGGGCCGCCGTCAACTGCGCGGCATGCTGGAGGACTACGCCCGTGAGCGCGGTCTGGTCCCGGCGGGCGCCGGAGAGTCGAACGAAGCGAAAGGCTCGGGCTCATGAGCTGCGGAGAGCCGCACGAGACGGACTGCAGTGAGGTCCTCGACCATCTGTACGAGTTCCTCGACAGTGAGATGCCGGACGTCGATCGCGACAAGTTCCAGCAGCACTTCGAGGAATGCTCTCCGTGCCTGGAGAAGTACGGCCTGGAGCAGGCCGTGAAGAAGCTGGTCAAGAGGTGCTGCGGACATGACGACGTGCCCGCGGACCTCCGCGCGAAGGTCATGGGGCGGATCGACCTGATCCGCTCCGGCCAGACCGTGCCCGAGCACGACGTGACCGCCACCCCCCAGGAGAGCTGACCGCCGGGTCATCACCCGAACGTGCTAATCCTCAGGTCGTAGACCCCGCACCCCTGATTCCCGCCCTAGGCTCCGAGCCCGGACAGGCATGGTCGGGGAGGGGCGCGATGGAGGCGGTACCCGCGAGGGCACGCGGCTATGTGGCCTGTGTCGCCCTGCTGGCGCTGCTCTGCGTGCTGCCGCTGCCGACGATACGCACCCCCTGGTGGGCGCTCGGCCTGCTCTCCGCGCTCTACGCCGCCTGTGAGCACGCCGTGCGCCGGCGCTTCGGCGGCACCTTCTACCCCGTGCTGCTCGCCGGGGCGTTCCTGCTGCCGCCGCCGGCCGCCGCGCTGGTCCCGCTGCCCGCGGCCCTGCTGTCCCCGGCCGGGCAGCGGCCCGCAGCGCCGCGGCGCGTCTGGCGGGCCGCGCAGCCCGCGCTCGCCGTGTGGGGCGCCGCCCGGGTGCACTGGGCGCTCGGCGGCCGGGACGCGGTCGTCGCCTCCGACTTCCCGTACGCGCTGCTGCCCGCCGGCGCGGCCGTCCTCGCCTTCTGCCTGATCCTCACCGTCCTCGACGGCGGCATCCGCGCCGTCGCCCTCGGCGTCCCGCTGCGCCGGGCCTGGCGCGGGCTGCTGTCCCGCTCCCTCGCGCCGGTCGCGGTGCACGGACTGGCCGGGCTGATGATGGCCGTGCTGTGGCGCAGCCCGTACGGCCCGGTCGCCGCGCTGCTCGTGCTGCTGCCGATGTGCGTGTCCTGGTGGGTCTTCGCCCAGTACCACCGCGAACGCGCCGCCCACCAGGCCACCATCCGCGCCCTCGTACAGGCCGTCGACATCAAGGACGGCTACACCCGTGGCCACAGCGAACGCGTCGGACAGGCCTCCGTGATGATCGCCCGTGAACTCGGCATGGACGACGACCGCGTCGAGACCCTGCGCTTCGCCGGCATCCTGCACGACGTCGGCAAGCTCGGCGTGCCCACCCGGCTGCTGCGCAAGGACGGACCGCTGACCCCCGAGGAACGCCGGATCATCGAACTCCACCCCGAGTACGGCCATGAGATGGTCCGCGGGATCTCCTTCCTCGGCGAGGCCCGCGCCGCGATCCTGCACCACCATGAACGCCTCGACGGCAGCGGCTACCCGTACGGCCTCGTCGGCAGCCAGATACCCGAGTGCGCCCGGGTCGTCGCCGTCGCCGACGCCTTCGACGCGATGACCTCCACCCGCTCCTACCGCCGGGCCCGGCCCGTCGCGGCGGCCGTCGCCGAGCTGGAGCGCTGCGCGGGCGCGCAGTTCGACCCGCGCATGGTGGACGCGCTCGGCCGCGCGCTGGGGCGCTACGGCTGGCACCCCACGGTCACCTCCGAGGACACCGGGACGCCGTACGAGAGCCAGGGCCGGGCGCCGGTCATCGGGGCACCCCGGTGACCGCCCTGCGGATCGTGCACGGCGCCGCCGCCCTCGCCGCGGCCGGCTCCCTCGCCGTCACCCTGTGGACCGGGCTCGACGAACGGGGCGTCGCCCTCGCCTTCGGTGTGCTCATAGCCGTCGGCGAGCTGACCCGGTGGAGCGACGCCGAGGTACGGCAGGCCGCCCCCCTCGCCACCGCCGGCTCGCTGTCGTACGCCCTGCTCGGCGCGGTGGCCGGACGGCCCACGCAAGCCGACGCGGCGCAGGTCGTCACCGTGGTCCTCGCGGCCGCCCTGCTCGGTGCCGTCCCGCACATCTGGCACGGACGCACCCCCACCCTCGACCATCTGGCCCGCCGGGTGCTCACCGTCGGCTTCGCCGCCGTCTGCTTCCAACCTCTCTACAACAAGGGCGTGTTCACCTCCTGGAGCGGCCCCGCCTACGCCCTGCTCCTCATCGCCCTGCTCTGCCTCACCGCCCTGTGCGACGCCGTCCTGGCCGCCGCTCTCGCCCACTCCCGCACCCGCTGGCCGTTCGGCCCGCTGCTGCGCGAGGAGCTGCGCGGGCTGCTCGGCATCGGCTCCGCCGTCTGTGCGACCGGCGCGGTGATGGCGCTCGGAGTGGCCGTCGCCGGGCTGTGGGCGCTGCCCGTGTTCTGCCTGCCCCTGCTGCTCACCCAGTTGTCCCTGCGCCGGTACGCGGCCGTCCGCGCCACCTACCGGCAGACCATCGCCTCCCTCGCCCGGGCCACCGAGTTAGCCGGCTGCGCCCCCACCGGGCACGCCCGCCGCGTGGCCGCGCTCAGCCTCGCCGTCGGCCGGGATCTCGGCCTGACCGGGGGCGAACTGACCGTCCTGGAGTACGCGGCCCTCATGCACGACATCGGCCAGCTCAGCCTGGTCGACCCGGTCCCGGCCGGCGCCACCGCCGATCTGCCCGCCGCGCAGCAGCGGCGGATCGCGCTGCTCGGCGGGGCCGTCGTACGGCAGACCGGCGTGTCCGCGGCCGTCGCCGTGATGGTGGAGCGGCAGGCGGACTGCTACCGCGAACAGCCCCTCGCCGCCCGGATCATCCGGGCCGTGAACGCCTACGAGGAGAAGACCCGGGACGCCGGCCCCGAGGGACCCCTGCGGGCGCTGGAGGAACTGCGCCTCGGCACCGCCGGTGACTACGCTCCGGAGGTGGTGGAGTCCCTCGCCCGGGTCCTGGCCCGGCCACGGGCCTGGCGGGAGAGCGCGCCGGTGGCGGGCGGCGGGAGAAACACGGCACTGTCTGACCCTCCCCGCGGCTGGGTAACCCATGGGTAATGAGCGCCTTTCCCACCGTACGTGGTTGGATGCGAGGGAGAGGGTGTCCGGGGGCACAAGCCAGCCCACTGAGCGGAACTGGAACTGGCAGGCGGGAATCGTGAGGATCTTCGGCAAGGGACGGCACCGGCCCTCCGCCTCCTGGCGGCAGGCCACCGACCGCGCGTTCACGCTGATCGGCGACGGCCGGTACGAGGACGCGGGCGAGCTGCTGACACGGGCCGCCGACCTGGAACCCTGGCTGTCGGAGTCCTGGTTCAACCTCGCCCTGCTGCACAAGTTCCGGCACGACTGGGAGCAGGCCCGCGCGGCCGGTCTGCGGGCGGTCGCGCTGCTGGACCGGGAGGCCGGGGCGCCCGACTGGTGGAACGTCGGCATCGCCGCCACCGCCCTGCAGGACTGGTCGCTGGCCCGCCGCGCCTGGCAGGCGTACGGGCTGAAGGTGCCCGGCGGCGCCGCCGTGGCCGGGGAACCGGTCGGTATGGAGCTGGGCAGCGCGGCGGTACGGCTCTCCCCGGAGGGCGAGGCCGAGGTCGTATGGGGACGCAGGCTGGACCCGGCGCGGATCGAGGTGCTGTGCATCCCGCTTCCCTCGTCCGGGCGACGCTGGGGCGAGGTCGTGCTGCACGATGGGGTCCCGCACGGTGAGCGCACCACGTCCGCCGGCCATGCCTACCCGGTCTTCGACGAGATCGAGCTGTGGGCGCCCTCACCCGTTCCGACCTGGGTGGTGCTGCTGGAGGCCGCCACGGAGGCGGACCGGGACGCGCTGGAGCAGCTCGCCGCGGACGCCGGGTTCGCCGCGGAGGACTGGTCCTCCTCGGTGCGGCTGCTGTGCCGGATGTGCTCGGAGTCGCGGATGCCGTCGGACGAGGGCGAGGGCGATCACCTGGACCCGCACGACCACAGTGAGCCCGGTCATCCCGGGCCGCTGGGGCATCGGACGGACGGGCAGCTGTGGGTGCCGGAGCGTGAGTGCGGGGTGGCCGCGCCGACTTCGCTGGTACGGGGGTTGCTGGACGGGTGGGTCGCTGACAGCCCGGACTCCAGGGACTGGCGGGATCTCGAAGAGGTTTGCTGAGCCGTCGGTGACCAGCCGCCTTTAGGCTGTACCCGAGACTTTTCCATGGTTTGCAGGAAGGCGTACGTCGGTCATGGCGCAGCAGGACACCGATCAGCAGCACGCGGGCGTGCTCCCCGTCGACGACGAAGGGTACGTCGTCGACACGGAGGACTGCGAGGAGCGCGAGAAGGCCTGGCGGGAGCGCGGTACCTCGCGGCCGATCACGGTGGTCGGCAACCCGGTGCTGCACAAGGAGTGCAAGGACGTCACCGAGTTCGGCGAGGAGCTGCAGCAGCTCGTCGCCGACATGTTCGCCAGCCAGCGCACCGCCGAGGGCGTGGGCCTGGCCGCCAACCAGATCGGTGTCGACCTGAAGGTCTTCGTCTACGACTGCCCCGACGACGAGGGCGTCCGGCACGTCGGCGTGGTCTGCAACCCCAAGCTCGTCGAGCTGCCCGCCGAGCAGCGCCGCCTGGACGACAGCAACGAGGGCTGCCTGTCCGTGCCGACGGCGTACGCGCCGCTCGCCCGTCCCGACTACGCCGAAGTGACCGGCCAGGACGAGCAGGGCAACCCGATCAAGGTCCGCGGCACCGGCTACTTCGCACGGTGTTTGCAGCACGAGACCGACCACCTCTACGGCTACCTGTACATCGACCGGCTGTCCAAGCGGGACCGCAAGGACGCGCTGCGGCAGATGGCCGAGAACGAGCCACGTTATCCGGTGGTCCCCAACGACTAGCCAGCGCTGGGGACTTGGGGCGCCCGGCCGGGATCACTCCCGGTCGGGCGCCCTTCGTATGCCCGGACTCACTCGTCCGTGCGTCGCACAAACGATCCCTTCTGTCGTGCTAGTGATCCTTAATCGGTCACACGAGGGGGGATTCTCGGCACCATGGGGTAGTGAGTGACGTAAATCCGTTCCCACGACGGTCAGTTGTGGTGCTGAATGTAAGTGCGGGGATACGCAACGGCGCACGCCCGGTACGACGGTAGGGGTGTGCGCTCCTGGCGGCGGAGAGGGGTTTGTACGTGCATGCTTTCCCACACGGCACCACAGCGACGCCGATGGCGGTCGTAGTACCACCCTCACTGGCACTCCCGGTGATCGAGTCCGCCTTTCCTCGGCAACTGCACCCGTATTGGCCGCGACTCCAGGAGAAGACACGGCTCTGGCTGCTGGAAAAGCGGCTCATGCCGGCGGACAAGGTGCGGGAATATGCCGATGGACTGTGCTACACCGACCTCATGGCGGGCTACTACCTCGGTGCCTCCGACGAGGTCCTGCAGGCCATCGCCGACTACAGCGCATGGTTCTTCGTCTGGGACGACCGCCACGACCGGTACGTCGTCCACGGCCGGGCCGACGACTGGCGGCGCCTCAGGAACCGCCTCCACACGGCCCTCGACGCACCCCGGCACCATCTGCACCACCCGGACCCGCTGGTCACGGGGTTCGCGGACAGCGTGCTGCGGCTGTACGGCTTCCTCCCGCGCACCTGGAACCAGCGGTTCGCCCGTCACTTCCACGCGGTGATCGAGGCCTACGACCGCGAGTTCCGCAACCGCACCGAGGCATACATACCCGGCGTCGAGGAATACCTCGCCCTGCGCCGGCACACCTTCGCGCACTGGATATGGACGGACCTGCTGGAGCCGAGCGCCGGATGCGAACTCCCGGAATCCATAAGGGAAAACCCGGCCTATCGCCGGGCCGCGCTGCTCAGTCAGGAATTCGCCGCCTGGTACAACGATCTGTGCTCGCTGCCGAAGGAGATAGCGGGCGACGAGGTCCACAATCTCGGCATCAGTCTCATCACCCATGAGGGGCTGACTCTCGAGGAATCGGTGGACGAAGTCAGGCGGCGCGTCGAGGAATGCATCAGTGAATTCCTTCAAGTCGAGCAGGACGCCCTGCGGTTCGCCGACGGCCTGGCCGACGACACGGTCCGCGGAAAGGAACTGAGCGCCGCGGTGCGCGCCTGCGTCAGCAATATGCGGAACTGGTTCAGCTCCGTCTACTGGTTCCACCACGAGTCCGGCCGGTACATGGTCGACACCTGGGACGACCGGTCCACGCCCCCGTACGTCACGAACGAAACGGCAGGTGAGAAATGACCGTCGAGTCTGTGCCGCCCGTGACCCCCGAGACCACCCAGCTGCGTGAACCGCCCCTGGCCGGGGGTGCCGTGCCGGGCCTCGGGCACGGCCTGAAACTGGTCCGCGACCCGCTCGCGTTCATGTCCCGGCTCCGCGACCACGGCGACGTCGTACGCCTCAAGCTCGGCCCCAAGTCGGTGTACGCCGTCACCACACCGGAACTCACCGGCGCGCTCGCGCTCAACCCCGACTTCAAGATCGACGGTCCCCTGTGGGAGTCGCTCGAAGGGCTGCTCGGCAAGGAGGGCGTGGCCACCGCCAACGGCCCCCGCCACCGGCGTCAGCGGCGCACCATCCAGCCCGCGTTCCGGCTCGACGCGATCCCGGACTACGGGCCGATCATGGAGGAGGAGGCGCACGCGCTGACCGAGCGCTGGCGGCCCGGCGAGACCATCGACTGCACCTCCGAGTCCTTCCGGGTGGCCGTCCGCATCGCCGCCCGCTGCCTGCTGCGCGGCGAGTACATGGACGAGCGCGCCGAGCGGCTCAGCGTCGACCTCGCCACCGTCTTCCGCGGCATGTACCGGCGCATGGTCATCCCGCTCGGGCCGCTGTACCGGCTGCCGTTCCCGGCCAACCGCGAATTCAACCGGGCGCTGGCCGATTTGCATCTGCTGGTCGACGAGATCGTCGCCGAGCGGAGGGCATCTGGTCAAAAGCCGGACGATTTGCTGACGGCATTGCTGGAGGCAAAGGACGACAATGGCGACCCCATCGGGGAACAGGAGATCCACGACCAGGTCGTCGCGATACTCACCCCCGGCAGCGAAACTGTGGCGTCCACGATCATGTGGCTGCTCCAGGTCCTCGCGGAACACCCGGAACACGCCGAGAAGGTACGGACCGAGGTCGAATCCGTGACTGGTGGTCGACACGTCGGATTCGAACATGTCCTCTCACTCCGGCACACCAACAATGTCGTCGTCGAGGCCATGCGGCTCCGGCCCGCCGTATGGATATTGACGCGGCGAGCGGTGACCGACACCGCGCTCGGCGAATATCGCATTCCGGCCGGGGCGGACATCGTCTACAGCCCCTACGCGATCCAGCGCGACGCCCGCTCCTACGACCGCCACCTCGACTTCGACCCCGACCGGTGGCTGCCGGAGCGGTCCAAGGACGTGCCGAAGTACGCCATGAGCCCCTTCAGCGTCGGCAACCGCAAGTGCCCCAGCGACCACTTCTCCATGACCCAGCTGAGCCTGATCACCGCGGCGATCTCGGCGAAGTACCGCTTCGAGCAGGTCGCGGGGTCGAACGACACCACCCGCGTGGGCATCACGCTCCGCCCGCACAACCTGCTGCTGAGGCCGCTGCCTTGGTAGGAGTGTCTGGGTAGGACACCTGGTACCGGCGCGCGCTCAGGCGGCCTCAGGGCCCCGGAACGCGCGCCGGTAGGCGTTCGGGGTGGTGCCGAGCGCCCGGACGAACTGGTGCCGCAGCGCCGCCGCCGTACCGAACCCGGTCCGCCAGGCGATCGCGTCCATGGTCTCGTCGGTCCCCTCCAGCAACTCCTGTGCGCGCAGCACCCGTTGCCGCAGGATCCACCGGTAGGGAGTGGTCCCGGTCTCCTGCTGGAAGCGGCGCGCGAAGGTGCGCGGCGCCATGTGGGCGCGGGCGGCGAGCTGCTCGACGGTCACCTCCTGGTCGAGGTGCTCCTCCATCCACACCAGCACCTCGCCGACGGTGTCGCACGGCCCCTTCGGCAGCGGCCGCTCGATGTACTGCGCCTGCCCGCCGTCCCGGTGCGGCGGTACGACCATCCGGCGGGCGATCTTGTTGGCGACCTCGGGTCCCTGCTCCTTGCGCACCAGGTGCAGGCAGGCGTCGATCCCGGCGGCGGTGCCGGCCGAGGTGATCACGGGGTCCTCGTCGACGTAGAGCACGTCCGGCTCGACCGTCAGCCGCGGATACTGGCGGGCCAGCTCCGCCGCGTGGTGCCAGTGCACGGCACAGCGCCGGCCGTCCAGCAGCCCGGCCGCGGCGAGCACGAAGACGCCCGAGCAGACACTGAGCACCCGGGCGCCGCGGTCCGCCCCGCGGCGCAGGGCGTCGAGCAGCTCGGGCGGGAACGCGCGCGCGTCGTAACGGGACCCGGCCGGTACGGCGATCAGGTCGGCCGACTCCAGGCGCTCCAGGCCGTGCTCGACCTGCAGGGTGAACCCCGCGTTCGAGCGCAGCACCGGGCCCTCGGCCGAGGCGACCGCGAAGTCGTACACCGGCAGACCCTCGTCACTGCGGTCGATGCCGAACACCTCGCAGACGACGGCCATCTCGAAGGGGTTCACGCCGTCCAGCAGCACGGCGGCGACGTTCTGCAGCATGCTGCCAGTGTGCCTCGCCGGTGGCAGTAAATCGAGGGTGTACGGCAGTCCTGCCACTCCCGGTAAGGAGTATCCGGCGTGACAGTGGTGTACATGAACGTGACACAGACAGAAGGACTGCTCGGAATGATCGCCGTGATCGGGATCCTGGGCCTCCTGGTCCTCCCGGCGGTGATCGGCATCGTGCACGACAAGATCATCGACCGCCAGATCGGGCGGGCGCAGCAGGAGGAGGCGACGAAGGAGGCGAAGGGTTCGAACCGGCCCCGCGGGCGCCACGGCGTGGCCCGTCCCGTCTGAGGGAACGCCTGTACGAAATCTGTCCGCCCGCTGTGTACTCTCTCCTCTCACACCACGAGGGGGAGAGATCATGCGAGGCGGAACGGCCCGGACGGCTTCGGTTCTGGTGGGCGCGGCGGCGGCTCCGACGCTGCTCACGGCGACCGGGGCCCACGCGGAGGGGAAGGGCGACATCCGGGTCACCGGCGCCGTCGCCAACGGCGGGAAGAACGTCACCATCGGCACGACCCGGCGCGTCACCTACCCGATCGCGATCACCGTCCGGGACGACTCGGGCGTGAAGGGACTGACGCACGTCAGCGTCTTCAACAAGGCCGACGGACGGGGCTTCGGCGACTGGACCGACACCGAGTGCGTGAAGAAGAGCTCCACCACCTCGGTGTGCACGGCCAGGATCACGGTCGCCCCGCAGTGGCTTCCCGACAGCCTGCCCGAGGACGTCGACCACACGGCCGGCGTCTGGCAGGTCGACGCCAGCGTCAAGGCCAACGACGGTGACTACTGGATCGCCGACGACATCGCCGAGTTCAAGATCAAGCGCGCGTCCAAGCTCACGACCGACGCCTCACCCGAACCCGTCGCCAAGGGCGCCAAGCTGACCGTCACCGGCCGGCTGACCCGGGCGAACTGGGAGGACCTACAATACCACGGCTTCACCGGGCAGGACGTGAAGCTCCAGTTCGGAGCGGCCGGCGCCGCCCACTACCGCACGGTCCGGACGGTGCGGACGGGCGCCGCCGGAGAGCTCGGCACCAAGGTCACCGCCACCCCGGCCGGCAGCTGGCGCTGGTACTTCCCCGGCACGACGACGATCGCACGGGTCGTGTCGGCCGGGGACGCGGTGGCACTGAAGTAACGGCCGGTCAGAAGTCCTCGTCCAGGTCGACGGTGCCCTCGACCGCGACCTGGTACGCCGACGGGCGGCGCTCGAAGAAGTTCGTCAGCTCCTGAACGCCCTGCAGCTCCATGAACGAGAACGGATTCTCCGAGCCGTACACGGGGGCGAAGCCGAGGCGGGTGAGGCGCTGGTCGGCGACGCACTCCAGGTACTGCCGCATCGACTCGGTGTTCATTCCCGGCAGGCCGTCGCCGCACAGGTCGCGCGCGAACTGCAGCTCGGCCTCGACGGCCTCCCGCAGCATGTCGGTGACCTGCTGCTGCAGCGCGTCGTCGAACAGGTCCGGCTCCTCCTTGCGGACGGTGTCGACCACGTCGAAGGCGAAGGACATGTGCATGGTCTCGTCGCGGAACACCCAGTTGGTGCCGGTGGCGAGACCGTGCAGCAGGCCCCGGCTGCGGAACCAGTAGACGTACGCGAAGGCGCCGTAGAAGAACAGGCCTTCGATGCACGCGGCGAAGCAGATCAGGTTGAGCAGGAAGCGGCGGCGGTCGGCCTTGGACTCCAGGCGGTCCAGCTTCTCGACCTCGTTGATCCACTTGAAGCAGAACCCGGCCTTCTCGCGGATGGAGGGGATGTTCTCCACCGCGGCGAAGGCGGCCGCGCGGTCGTCCGGATCGGGGAGGTAGGTGTCCAGGAGCGTCAAGTAGAACTGGACGTGCACGGCCTCCTCGAAGAGCTGACGGCTCAAGTAGAGCCGGGCCTCGGGGGAGTTGATGTGCTTGTACAGCGTCAGCACCAGGTTGTTGGCGACGATCGAGTCACCGGTCGCGAAGAAGGCGACCAGACGGCCGATGAGGTGCTGCTCCTCGGGCGTCAGCTTCGCGAGGTCGGCGACGTCCGAGTGGAGGTCGACCTCCTCCACGGTCCAGGTGTTCTTGATCGCGTCCCGGTAGCGCTCGTAGAAGTCCGGGTAGCGCATGGGGCGGAGGGTCAGTTCGAAGCCCGGGTCGAGCAGGTTGGTGTTACGGGTCGTGGTCGGAGCGGTCATTACTGGCAGGCCTCGCAGGACTCGGGGTTTTCCAGGGAGCAGGCGACGGCGTCGGGGTCGGCGACCTGCTGCACGGGGATGGGCGTCTTGGTCTGCGCCTGGCCCTGGGCGGCGCGGGCGATGCGGGTCGCAGGGCGGGAACGCAGGTAGTACGTCGTCTTCAGGCCCGACTTCCAGGCGTACGCGTACATCGAGGAGAGCTTGCCGATGGTCGGCGTCTCCATGAACAGGTTCAGGGACTGCGCCTGGTCCAGGAACGGGGTGCGGGCCGCCGCCATGTCGATGAGCCCGCGCTGCGGGATCTCCCAGGCCGTGCGGTACAGCGCCCGTACCTCGGCCGGGATCCACGCGAAGTCCTGCACCGAGCCGGCCGAGTCGCGCAGCGCCTCACGGGTGCGGGCGTCCCAGACGCCCAGCTCCTTCAGGTCCTGCACGAGATAGGAGTTGACCTGGAGGAACTCACCGGACAGCGTCTCGCGCTTGAACAGGTTCGACACCTGCGGCTCGATGCACTCGTACACCCCCGCGATCGAGGCGATGGTGGCGGTGGGCGCGATGGCCAGCAGCAGGGAGTTGCGCATGCCGACCTCGGCGATACGGCTGCGCAGGGCCGCCCAGCGCTCCGGCCAGGTCGGCTCGACGCCGTAGTGGTCGGGGTGCAGCACGCCCTGGGCCGTACGGGTCTTCTCCCAGGCCGGCAGCGGGCCGTTGCGCTCGGCGAGGTCGGCGGAGGCCTCGTACGCGGCGAGCATGATCCGCTCGGCGATCCGCGTGGACAGGGCCTTGGCCTCCGGCGAGTCGAAGGGCAGGCGCAGCTTGAAGAAGACGTCCTGCAGACCCATCGCGCCGAGGCCGACGGGACGCCACTTGGCGTTCGACCGTCCCGCCTGCTCGGTCGGATAGAAGTTGATGTCGACCACGCGGTCGAGGAAGGTGACGGCGGTGCGGACGGTCTCGTCCAGCCGCTGCCAGTCGAGGTCGCCGGTCACCATGTCGACAAACGCACCCAGGTTGACGGATCCCAGGTTGCAGACCGCGGTCTCCCCGTCGTCCGTGACCTCCAGGATCTCCGTGCAGAGGTTGGAGGAGTGGACGACGTGCCCCGGCAGGGCCGTCTGGTTGGCGGTGCGGTTGGCCGCGTCCTTGAAGGTCATCCAGCCGTTGCCGGTCTGCGCGAGGGTGCGCATCATCCGGCCGTACAGCTCGCGGGCCGGCATGGTCTTCTTCGCCAGGCCCGTCGCCTCGGCCTTGCGGTAGGCGGCGTCGAACTCCTCGCCCCACAGGTCCACCAGTTCCGGCACGTCCGACGGGGAGAACAGCGACCACTGCTCGTCGGCGTCGACCCGGCGCATGAACTCGTCCGGGATCCAGTGCGCGAGGTTCAGGTTGTGCGTACGGCGGGCGTCCTCACCGGTGTTGTCCCGCAGCTCCAGGAACTCCTCGATGTCGGAGTGCCAGGTCTCCAGGTAGACGGCCGCGGCGCCCTTGCGCCGGCCGCCCTGGTTCACGGCGGCCACCGAGGCGTCCAGGGTCTTCAGGAACGGCACGATGCCGTTGGAGTGCCCGTTGGTGCCGCGGATCAGCGAACCACGGCTGCGGATCCGGGAGTACGACAGACCGATGCCGCCGGCGTGCTTGGAGAGCCGGGCCACCTGGTGGTAGCGGTCGTAGATGGAGTCCAGCTCGTCCAGCGGGGAGTCGAGGAGGTAGCAGGACGACATCTGCGGGTGCCGCGTACCGGAGTTGAAGAGCGTGGGGGAGGACGGGAGGTAGTCGAGCCGGCTCATGAGCCCGTAGAGCGCGGCCACTTCGTCCACGGACCGGGTGGTGTCGTCCTCGGCCAGGCCGCTCGCGACCCGCAGCATGAAGTGCTGGGGCGTCTCGATGACCCTGCGGGTGATCGGGTGCCGCAGGAGGTAGCGGCTGTGCAGGGTGCGCAGGCCGAAGTAGCCGAAGCGGTCGTCGGCCCCGCGGTCGATCAGCGCGTCGAGCCGCTCGGCGTGCAGCCGTACGAACTCGGCGGTGCGGTCTGCGATGAGCCCCTCGCGGTGCCCCACGGCCACGGACTCGGTGAAGGACGTCACGCCCTGCGAGGCGGCCTCGGCGCGGATGGAGAGGGTCAGCAGCCGGGCGGCCAGCCGGGAGTAGGCGGGGTCCTCGGAGATGAGCCCGGCGGCGGCCTCGGTGGCCAGCTCGCGCAACTCCGACTCGTCCGCGCGCGCCGACCGGCCGCGCAGCGCGGCGGCGGCGACCCGGCCGGGGTCGGCGTCGGGGAGGTCGGCGGTCAGCTCGGTCAGGGTCCGCAGCAGCGCGGTACCGGGACCGTCGGTCTCCAGGCCGCTGGCTGAAACCGGATCTGCTGGCGCGATGGTCACGTGGGGCTCTCCCTCGCTCGGTACGGGGGCCTTGCGGAGGGCAGGGGGCAGCCACGAGCGCACACGGCGTCGCGTCCACCGGCCCATCCCACGAGGCCCGGACGTCTCAGGGCACCCGAACCGGACGGCCGGGTGCGCTGTCGGCAGGTCCTCGGACTGACTCCTGAGCGCAGACGCGCAAAAGTACACCGTTGCGGGACAGTTCCGGATTCGCACCGGATTCCCCTGCGGCGACAGCGAGCATGAGCATACATCTAGTGCCGGGCTGTCGCGTCACCCCCAGATGTTGTGTCGTGGCGGTGTCAGAGCGTCAACTCGTAGGTGAGCAGAGTGATGTCGTCCAGCTCGGGCAGCGGATTCCAGTCCCGCTCGGGTGTGCGAACGAAGCCCAGCCGTTCGTAGATGCGGTGGGCGGCGTGCATGGTGCGCTGGGTCGACAGGACGACGGCCCGGCAGCCTTCGCCGGCCCGTGCGCGGTCGACACAGGCCCGGACGAGGGCTTCCCCGGCGCCCTGGCCGCGGCCGGCTCTGGCGACGGCCAGCATACGGATCTCGGCCTCTCCGGGGCGGGCGATGTCGGCCATGGGGCCGGGGGACGGTACGAAGGTGACTCCGCCGAGGAGTGTGTCGTTCCGCGTGGCCACGAGTACGTCGGCCGCGGCCGCTCTCCTGGCCACGTTCCTGAGTTCGGCGAGGTATGCGTCGCTCTCGCCGAAGTCCAGCAGGCCGTCCTGGAGGTAGGCCTGGGCGGTGATCTCGCCGAGGGCGTCGTATTCGGTGGGGGCTGCGGGGCGGATCTGGATGTCCATGGCGCCGAGTCTGCCGGAGGGGAACGACGACGGGCCGCCGGATCTCCTCCGGCGGCCCGTCGTGCGGCAGTCGCTCAGTGACCGGCGCCCGCGGTGGCCGGCGGCAGCTCCACCTGGACCCCCGGGTCGCCCGCGTCCGCCGTGTAGTCCTCCGGCTTGGTCTCGTCTGCGCCCTCGGGGGCCTTCACGGCCTTGAGGACGAAGGTGAGGACCACGGTGACCACGACGTTGAGGACGAAGGCCGTGAGGCCGATGTAGCCGATCTCGCCGATGCCGGGGATATCCTTCGCCGAGCCGCCGAAGTGCTTCTGGGTCGGGGAGGCGACGCCGTACGCGGCGACCGTGCCGTACGCCATGCCGACCGCCCAGCCGGCGAGCAGGGCCCAGCGGTGGAACCAGCGGGTGAACAGGCCGCCGACCAGGGCCGGGAAGGTCTGCAGGATCCATATGCCGCCCAGGAGCTGGAAGTTGATCGCCACTGTCTTGTCCATCGTCAGGACGAAGACCAGCGCGCCGACCTTCACCAGCAGCGAGACGATCTTGGAGACCTGGGCCTCCTGCTTCGGCGTCGCGTCCGGCTTGATGAAGTCCTTGTAGATGTTGCGGGTGAAGAGGTTCGCCGCCGCGATCGACATGATCGCGGCCGGGACCAGCGCGCCGATGCCGATCGCCGCGAAGGCCACGCCCGCGAACCAGTCCGGGAACATGTTCTCGAACAGCTGCGGGATGGCCAGCTGGCCGTTGGTGACCTTGACCCCGGCCGCGATCGCCATGAAGCCCAGCAGGGCCAGCAGGCCGAGCATCAGGGAGTACAGCGGCAGGATCGTGGTGTTGCGGCGGATCACGTCACGGCTCTTGGAGGACAGGGTCGCGGTGATCGAGTGCGGGTACATGAAGAGCGCGAGCGCGGAGCCCAGGGCCAGGGTGGCGTACGTCCACTGGCCGGCCTCCGGAGGCGCGAGCGCGCCGCGCGGCTTGCCGGTCGCCGGGTTGACCTGGCTGAACGCGTGGCCCGCCTTGGCGAAGATGTCGTCGAAGCCGCCCAGCTTGATCGGGATGTAGATGATCGCCACCGCGATGACGATGTAGATCAGCGTGTCCTTGACGAACGCGATCAGGGCGGGGGCGCGCAGGCCGGACGAGTAGGTGTACGCCGCCAGCACGCCGAAGGCGATCAGCAGCGGCAGGTCCCGCACGAACCAGTTGGTGCTGCTGTCCCCGCCGACGCCCATCACGTCCAGCACCGCCTGGATGCCGACGAGCTGGAGCGCGATGTACGGCATCGTCGCCAGGATGCCGGTCAGTGCCACCGCCAGCGACAGGCCCTTGGAACCGAAGCGGCCCCGGACGAAGTCGGAGGTGGTGACGTACCCGTGGCGGTGCGAGACCGACCACAGGCGCGGCAGGAACGTGAAGATCAGCGGGTAGACCAGGATCGTGTACGGCACAGCGAAGAAGCCGGCCGCGCCCGCCGCGTAGATCGCCGCCGGTACGGCGACGAAGGTGTACGCCGTGTACAGGTCGCCGCCGAGCAGGAACCACGTGATCCAGGTCCCGAACGACCGTCCGCCCAGGCCCCATTCGTCCAGGGAGTGCTCGTTCTCGGCCCTGCGCCAGCGGGCGGCGAGGAAGCCCACGACCGTGACGGCCAGGAAGAAGAAGATGAAGACGCCGAGTGCGACGCCGTTGACGCCGTCCTTCACTTCACCTCACCGCCCTTCTGGGAGGCGCGGCCGCGCTGGTCGCGCTGCCACAGCTTGTACGCGGTCATCGTGAGCGCCGTGGAGATCAGCACCCAGAGCATCTGGTACCAGTAGAAGAACGGGATCCCGATGAAGGCGGGGTCCGTCTTGGCGTAGGAGCCGACCCAGAGCATCGCCACGAAGGGCGCGACGAGACACAGGCCGATGATCACGCGCACCGGTGTCACCACCGGTGGTTTCACTTCAGGCGTTTCGGACATGGCACGGCTCCGTCCCCTCGCTGATCACCTGTGTAATGCGCAGGCAATGTAGGTGACGGTGTCGTGGAAGCGGAAGACCTCGTCCGGATCTCGGTATATCGATTCAGCGACGGTCGGCGGGTTCTACTCGACCGGCCGCTTCAGCCGCGCGACGAACTTGTACCGGTCGCCCCGGTACACCGAGCGCACCCACTCCACCGGCTTGCCCTCGTGGTCCAGGGAGTGGCGGGAGAGCATCAGCATCGGCAGGCCCACGTCGGTGCCGAGCAGGCCCGCCTCGCGCGGGGTGGCCAGCGAGGTCTCGATGGTCTCCTCGGCCTCGGCGAGGTGGACGTCGTAGACCTCGGCGAGGGCGGTGTAGAGGGACGTGTACTTCACCAGGGAGCGGCGCAGGGCCGGGAAGCGCTTGGCGCTCAGGTGGGTGGTCTCGATGGCCATCGGCTCGCCGTTGGCCATGCGCAGCCGCTCGATGCGCAGCACCCGTCCGCCGGCGGCGATGTCGAGCAGCCCGGCGAGCCGGTCGTCGGCGGTGATGTACCCGATGTCCAGCAGCTGCGAGGTCGGCTCCAGGCCCTGGGCGCGCATGTCCTCGGTGTAGGAGGTGAGCTGGAGCGCCTGGGAGACCTTGGGCTTGGCGACGAAGGTGCCCTTGCCCTGGATGCGTTCCAGGCGCCCCTCGACCACCAGTTCCTGCAGGGCCTGGCGGACGGTGGTGCGGGAGGTGTCGAACTCGGCCGCCAGCGTGCGCTCGGGCGGGACCGGCGTGCCCGGCGCCTGGGTCTCCGTCATGTCGAGCAGGTGCTTCTTCAGGCGGTAGTACTTGGGCACGCGCGCCGTACGGACGGTCGTGCCGGCCTCGTTCTCCGCACTGCTGACGTCGGTGCTCATGCTCTGCCTTCCCGGCTCCGGATGCCGAAAGCGACCGACATCCCATCGGCCACGGCTCACATCGTGGCACGGGTTCCTCTCTCAGGACTCCACCCGCACGCTCCGTGATCCCCTCTATATACAGTGGCGACCGAGACTGGTCTAGTCCATAGCGGCGAGCAGGCGTCAGATCCCCTGCCAGTCCGGCTTGCCCGCGTAGGTGTGCCGGAAGTAGTCGGCCAGCTTCAGCTTGGACGCGGCCGCCTCGTCGACGACCACCGTGGCGTGCGGGTGCAGCTGGAGCGCGGAGGCCGGGCAGACGGCCGCGACCGGGCCCTCGACGGTCGCGGCGACCGCGTCCGCCTTGCCCTCGCCGGTCGCCAGCAGCACCAGGTGCCGGGCCTCCAGGATGGTGCCGATGCCCTGGGTGATGACGTGGTGCGGCACCTGCTCGATGTCGCCGTCGAAGAAACGGGCGTTGTCGACGCGGGTCTGCTCGGTCAGCGTCTTGATCCGGGTACGCGAGGCGAGGGACGAACAGGGCTCGTTGAAGCCGATGTGCCCGTCGGTTCCGATCCCGAGCAGCTGCAGGTCCACTCCGCCGGCCTCGGCGAGCGCACGGTCGTACGCCGCGCAGGCCGCCCGGATGTCCTCGGCGGTGCCGTCGGGCCCGAGGAACTTGTCCATGCCGATGCCGAGCGGCTCCAGGACCTCCCGGCGCAGCACCGAGCGGTAGGACTCGGGGTGGTCGGCGGGCAGTCCCACGTACTCGTCGAGCTGGGCGATGCGCGCCCGCGAGGTGTCCACGGCGCCGGAGCGCACCTTCGCGGTCAGCGCCTGGTAGATGGGCAGCGGGGTGGAGCCGGTGGCCACGCCGAGCAGGGCGTCGGGCTTGCGTCGCAGCAGCTGCGCCATGGCCTCGGCGATCAGCTCGCCGCCCGCCGCGGCGTCCGGAACGATGACAACTTCCACGCTGGGCCTGCCGTTCTGAAGTGGGCTCTGGACGTCTATGTGGTTTAGACCAATCTAACAGAATCGGGTCCCCGAGCGGGTGTGCCCTGGCATCTTGCAGGGCCCCCGCGTTTCTCCAAGGGCCGCTATAAAGTGCCCTCCCATGGTGAGCGGTCAGGACACGAGCACACAGGCCGGAGCCTCCAGATCGCGCGGCCGCCCGCGCTCCTTCGATCGTGCCACCGCCCTGGAGAAGGCGCTCATGGCCTTCTGGGAGCACGGCTACGAGGCCACCTCTGTCGCCGACCTCACCCGGATCATGGGCATCGGCGCCCCGAGCCTGTACGCGGCCTTCGTCGACAAGCGGACACTGTTCGAGGAGGTCGTACGGCTCTACACCGACACCTACGGCGCCTTCGGTGACCGCGCCCTCGCCGAGGAGCCCACCGCCCGCGCCGCCGTCGCGCGCATGCTGCGCGAGGCCGCCGCCGCGTACACCGACCCCGCCCATCCCTACGGCTGCCTGGTCGTGCACGCCGCCACCAACTGCACCAGCCCCGAGGTGGCGCGGCTGCTGCGCGAGCGGCGCAACGCGGACATCGCCGCCTTCGAGTCGCGGATCCGGGCGGACGTCGTGGCGGGGCGGCTTCCGGCCGGCACCGACGCCGCCGCCCTCGCCCGGCACACCGGCGCCGTGATCCAGGGCATGTCCCAGCAGGCCCGCGACGGAGCGAGCCGTGGGGAACTGGAAGCGCTCGCGGAAATTGCCCTGTCCATCTGGCCCCAAGGGTGACCTGCGCGGGCTAGGCTGCGTGGCATCGGGTGCCATCGGTCCTGTGCACGGGGTGCACCGGTCTTGTGCGTCGGTCTTCGTGCTTGTCGACAAGGCCATGGACACATCGTTGTGGTCTAGTCCAGAATCACAGTGCACATCCAAGTGAACAAGCTTCCGCCTTCCCCGCACAGGAGGGCGGACCGAGGAACCGGAGCTCTCTGCCCTGACTGCCCCGGCTCCTCGACCTTCGGCCGACCGGGACCGCACACCCCACGGCCGATGATGCTCCGGGCTGCGGTGCCGGGAGGGTTGAGGGTCCCTTCCAGGCGCCGCGGCCCGCGGGTGTCTCCGGGGCCGGCCGCAGATGTTTTTCAGCCATGTTCAAACGTGCGGGTACGCTCGCAGACGTGCCCTCCATGAACGAACTGGTCCGCCAGCACACCGCCCTCGACGACTCCGACCTCGAGTGGCTCCATCTGCTGGTCTCGGAGTGGCAGCTGCTCTCCGACCTCTCCTTCGCCGACCTGGTTCTGTGGGTCCCCACCCGGGACGGCACCCGATACGTCTCGGTTGCCCAGATGCGCCCCAACACGGGCCCCACCTCCTACCAGGACGACATGGTCGGCCACCTGGTCCCGCGCGGCCGGCGGCCCATGCTGGACGCGGCGCTGGACGAGGGCCGGATCGTGCGCGAGGGCGACCCGGAGTGGCGCGAAGAGGTCCCCGTACGGGTCGAGTCCATCCCCGTACGGCGCGAGGGCCGCGTCCTCGGCGTGATCGCCCGCAACACCAACCTGCTCACCGTCCGCACCCCGAGCCGTCTGGAGCTGACCTACCTCCAGAGCGCTTCCGACCTCGCGCAGATGATCGCGGCAGGATCGTTCCCCTTCCCTGACCAGCAGGTCGACATGGACGCCTCGCCGCGCGTCGGCGACGGCCTGATCCGGCTGGACGGCGACGGCATCGTCCAGTACGCCTCCCCGAACGCGCTGTCCGCCTACCATCGCCTGGGCCTCGCCGCCGACCTGGTCGGCCACCACCTCGGACAGACCACCGCCGAACTCGCCCCGACGCGGGGACCGGTCGACGAGGCGCTCGCCAAGGCGGCCAGCGGCTGGGCGCCGCGCGAGTTCGAGATCGAGGCCAAAGACGGCGTCATCCAGTTCCGGGCGATCCCGCTCAAGCCCAAGGGCACCCGGATCGGTTCGCTGGTCCTGTGCCGGGACGTCACCGAACTGCGCCGCCGCGAGCGCGAGTTGATAACGAAGGACGCGACCATCCGGGAGATCCATCACCGGGTGAAGAACAACCTCCAGACGGTCGCCGCGCTGCTGCGGCTGCAGGCCCGGCGCATCGAGTCCGAGCGCGGCCGGGAGGCCCTGGAGGAGGCCGTTCGCCGGGTCGGCTCGATCGCGATCGTGCATGAGACGCTGTCTCAGAACCTGGATGAACGCGTGGAGTTCGACGACATCGCCGACCGCGTGCTGGCGATGGTCGCCGAGATCTCGCCGGGCAAGGTGACCGGCCGGCGCAGCGGGCGGTTCGGGATCCTCGACGCCGAGGTGGCCACCCCGCTGTCGATGGTCCTCACCGAGGTCCTGCAGAACGCGCTGGAGCACGGCTTCCGTGAGGGCGACACCGGCGCGGTCGAGGTCTCCGCGGTCCGCGGCGGTACGACGAAGGAGGCCCGTCTGCTGGTCACGGTCCAGGACGACGGCGTCGGCCTGCCCGAGAACTTCGACCCGCACCGCTCGGGCAACCTCGGCCTGCAGATCGTCCGCACCCTGGTGGAGGGCGAGCTGGGCGGCTCCTTCGACATGGTCCCGGCGCCGGGGCGGGGGACCAGGGTGATCCTCGACATTCCGGTGCGGGCGCAGAAGTAGAGCAACTGGCCTACGGCAAAGGGGCTTTGCGGGTAGGCGCGGGTAGGCGAAGGCAGCAGAAAGCCCCGGACCGCCGTTGGTCCGGGGCTTGTGCTCGTTGCTGCTCCGCTATATCGCTAAGCGCATCGGGGGATACTGCGCGCTGCGGCTCGGGGGCGGGAGATGCGTGCGTGCTGCACGCGCCGCCAAGCTCAGGCTGTCAGCAGGGGTGGGTATGTCAGGCGGAGGCCTGACGAGCCCGGTTGCGGGCAGCGCGGCGCTTCATGGCGCGGCGCTCGTCCTCGCTGAGACCACCCCAGACGCCGGAGTCCTGACCGGACTCGAGCGCCCACTGCAGACACTGCTCGATCACCGGGCAGCGACGGCAGACGGCCTTGGCTTCCTCGATCTGCAGCAGCGCAGGACCGGTGTTGCCGATGGGGAAGAAGAGCTCGGGGTCTTCCTCGCGGCAAACGGCGTTGTGACGCCAGTCCATGGCTGCTACCTCTCCTAGGTTCTCTGAACGTATTACGTGCAGGTTGCTTGTGAATGTGAACGCTTTCACGAATCCCTCAACAAGTGAAGGGCCGACCGCCGAGTCTTCCCCGGCGTGGTCCTTGGTTTGAAGAGGGGTTCCGGTGATCAGTGGAGGCCGGTGTTGCGGGCCGTCCCGATCGCCACGTAGAGACTCGCAAACCTCAGCGACGGATACAACCCCTTCCGGAAAGTTTTTTTTGATTCCTCGGTGTCGACTAGGTCACAGCCGTACTTCCATGGGGTGGATCCTGGTCTAAACGTTCGAGTGAAAGGACTTTTGCCTGTTCCGCTCACACAATCACACGCAGTGCACGGCGTACGCCTGTGAACGTCACGCTCGTACGCAGTCCCAGGTGGTCACCGTCCATCTGCAGGGGCAGAGGCGCCTTCGAATGCAAGGTGAACTGATCCAGATCGTGCAGCGAGACGACATGTCGACCATGAGGTCCGCGCTCGGGGGACGAAGTGAGCAACTGGGTGCCATATCGGGCAACCGCGGCAGTCGACAGACGGCTGAGACCGAGTACGTCGATGCCGGTATCGAACGAGGCCTTAGGCGACGTGTACATGGGGCGATTGCCGAGATACGTCCAAGGGGACGTGTTCGAGACTATGGCGACCGCAAGATCGGCAATGGGGTCCTGGCCGGGCTGCTCCAGCGTGATCGACCCGCGCCGGCGGTTGGGTTCACCGAGGAACTGCCGGATCACCTGACGTACGTACAACGCATGCGTCGACTTCTTCCCGCGCTCGCGCTGTTGCTCCACCCGGCCGACGACACCCGCGTCGAATCCCAGTCCCGCGTTGAAGGTGAACCAGCGGTCCGGGACCGACTCGTCCTCGGTGCCGGGCGTACCCGAGGTCAGCCCGAGGCCGACGACCCGCTCCCGGCCCTCCCGCAGCGCGTCCAGCAGGGCGCCGGTGGCCTCGACCGGGTCGTTGGGCAGGCCCAGGGCGCGGGCGAAGACGTTGGTGGAGCCGCCGGGTACGACGGCGAGACCGGGCAGGCGCTCGGGGTCGGGGCCGGAGTGCAGCAGGCCGTTGACGACCTCGTTGACCGTGCCGTCGCCGCCGAGGGCCACGACCAGATCGATGTCGTCGCTGTCCGCCGCCTGCCGGCCGAGGTCGCGCGCGTGCCCGCGGTACTCGGTGGCGACCGCCTCCAGCTTCATCTCGCTCGCCAGCGCGTGGATCAGCACGTCACGCCTGCGTGCGCTTGTGGTGGTTGCCGCCGGATTGACCACGAGAAGTGCACGCATGGACTGCAGCGTACCTACTGGGGGGTACCGGGCCCATACCGAGGTAGGGATCGGGTAAGAGGTGATGGCGTGACACTGGACACTTGGAGCGCCGCAGTTCCCCGCGCCCCGTTCGGGGCGCTGAACACCAGCCCCGCTACCCTGCTGGGGTGAGCAGTGAGCAGACCCCCGCCCCCAACCCCGCCCAGGACACCGCCGAAGCCGGCGCAGCGGGCCGTCCCCGTCGGCTGACCTACGCCGCCGTGCTGGCCGCCCTCGAAGGTGTCGCGCTGGCGGCCGGCGGGCTCTGGGTGCTCGTGCTCGGGATCACCGGAGACCCGGACGACCGGCAGCAGGCGGTGACCCTCGGCATCACGCTGGTCGTGCTCGCGCTGCTGCCGCTGCTCGCCGCGCGCGGGCTGCTGCTGCGGCGCGGCTGGAGCCGCGGCCCCGCGGTGATCACCCAGGTCATGGCGCTGCCGATCGCCTACAACCTGCTCAAGGCCGACAGCATGGCCATCCCGGCCGGCATCGCCCTCGCGGTGGTCGCCGTGGCGGCGCTGATCCTCCTCGTCAACGGCGAGACGACCCGGGCCCTCGGGATCAAGGGACCGGGCCGCGCGGACTAAGAGCCCTTACTCCTCGACGAGCAGCTTCTCCCGCAGCTGGGCCAGGGTGCGGGCCAGCAGCCGGGAGACGTGCATCTGGGAGATGCCGACCTCCTGCGCGATCTGCGACTGGGTCATGTTCCCGAAGAAACGCAGCAGCAGGATCCGCTTCTCCCGCGGCGGCAGATCCTCCAGCAGCGGCTTGAGGGACTCCCGGTACTCCACGCCCTCCAGCGCCTCGTCCTCCGCGCCGAGGGTGTCGGCGACCGCCGGGGACTCGTCGTCGGTGTCGGGGACGTCCAGGGACAGCGTGGAGTACGCGTTGGCGGACTCCAGGCCCTCCAGGACCTCCTCCTCGGAGATCGAGAGCTTCTCGGCCAGCTCGTGGACCGTGGGGGAGCGGCCGTGCAGCTGGGACAGCTCGGCCGTCGCCGTGGTCAGCGCGAGCCGCAGCTCCTGCAGCCGGCGCGGCACGCGGACCGCCCAGCCCTTGTCGCGGAAGTGCCGCTTGATCTCGCCGACCACGGTCGGGGTGGCGTACGTGGAGAACTCCACGCCGCGCTCCGGGTCGAACCGGTCGACGGACTTGATCAGCCCGATCGTGGCCACCTGGGTGAGGTCGTCGAGCGGCTCGCCGCGGTTGCGGAAGCGGCGCGCCAGGTGTTCCACGAGCGGCAGATGCATACGGACCAGCTGATTGCGCAGCTCCGCGTACTCCGCGCTGCCCGCGTTCAGCTTGCGCAGCTCCACGAACATCGCCCGCGCCCCGCTGCGGTCCGCCGGGTCGTGCTGTACCGCCTGCACGACCTCCGCGCTCAGCGCCTCGCCGTCGGCGTACCGCTCGTGCTCGCTCATCGTCCCGCCCGTAGCCCTTCCCCGAGCCCTGGCCCCCGTGCGGCCGGCGGGCCCGGCGCCGCCGGACCCTTCCGGCTGTACGCCCTGCACGGCACCGTCATCGGCGATCCGCGCGGAGTCGTCCTCCGGGTGTGGCCTGGCCTGCTCGGGGATGCCGTCGATGCCGTCCGCCATGCGCCGGGAACCGTCCCGGGGAGACTCCCCGGAGACCTCGCCCGCGCTCGGCCAGGGGGCACCCCCGTCCCCGGCCGGCAGCTCGCGTGTGCCGCGCTCTTCGTCCCGCACCGGACCGTCCCCGTTCCTCACGCCGGGCCAGGGCCCGCGCCGCGCTGTTTGTAGAGGCTGATCGACACGGTCTTGTCCTCGTCGACGGCGGACGAGACCTTGCCCGCGAGGGCCGAGAGCACGGTCCAGGCGAAGGTGTCCCGCGAGGGGGCGTGACCGTCCGTGGTCGGCGCGGAGACCGTGACCTCCAGCGAGTCGTCGACGAGCCGGAAGACACAGCTGAGCACGGAGCCGGGCACGGCCTGCTGGAGCAGGATCGCGCAGGCCTCGTCCACGGCGATGCGCAGATCCTCGATCTCGTCCAGGGTGAAGTCCAAGCGGGCCGCCAGACCGGCCGTGGCCGTCCGCAGCACCGACAGGTAGGCACCCGCAGCCGGCAGCCGGACTTCCACGAAGTCCTGGTTCGCCGCGGGCTCGCCTGCGATCTGGGACACCCTCACCTCCATGGTGGTACAAGCTCTACGGGGCCGAGGGGGTCGCCCCCCGGGGTAACGCGTACATGGTTCCGCGGTGACGCTATCGCGCTCCGAACGGTCCTGTCCCGGGACCCCAACCCCCTGGCGTCACTCACAGTAAAGCTGTGCATACGCTCCGTGTCTAGAGGGTTTGCGGGCCCAAATGGGAAGAGCGTGCGCCGGGTTGACGTACCCGGACGTCATACGCTCGAACCGTCGTGCGGCGGCCGCTGCATGCAGTGTCACACGAGAACACGGTCGAGCGGGAATGCGATCACCCGAGAACCCGCTCGTAAGAGGGTCAGACGAGCACGTGGTCCACGAAACACCACCGCCAGTCCTCGCCGGGCTCGAAGGTCCGCATCACCGGGTGACCGGTGGTCTCGTGGTGCTGCGTCGCGTGCCGTCCGGGCGAGGAGTCGCAGCAGCCGACATGGCCGCAGGTGAGGCACAGCCGCAGCTGCACGGGGTGCGTGCCGTCGCGCAGGCACTCCGGGCAGGTCGGATCGAGGGGGTCCGGTTCCGGGTGCGGCAGCGCGTCGGAGTGCGTGCACTGTTTCATGATTGCCAGATTACGACGGGCGTGCGGGTGGCCGCGCGGAAAACGAGGGTGGGCGAAGGATCATGGACGTGATGCCGCTGCTGTTGCTGGTGGCGGGCAGTGCGGCGATCGCGGGGGCCGCCCGGCGCACTCCGGTGCCGGCGCCGCTGCTGCTGGTCGCCGTGGCCCTCGCGGTCTCGTACGTCCCCGGGATCCCGCACTACACCCTGGACCCGCAGATCGTCCTGCCGCTGGTGCTGCCGCCGCTGCTGTACAAGGAGGGCACGGAGAGCTCGTACCTGGACCTGCGCGCCCAGATGCGGCCCGTGGGGCTGCTGTCGATCGGGTACGTGCTCTTCGCGACCTTCGCCGTCGGCTGGGTCGCCTATCTCGTCGTACCGGGGCTGCCGCTGCCCGCCGCGCTGGTGCTGGGCGCGGTGGTCGCGCCGACGGACGCGGTCGCGGCCGCGGCGATCGCCCGCCGGGTCGGCCTGCCCTCCAGGATCACCACCATCCTCCAGGGCGAGTCCCTGCTCAACGACGCCACCGCGATCACCGCCTACAAGGTGGCCCTGGGTGCGGCCGTCGGCGCGGGCGCCACCTGGGCGGGCGGGTTCGGCGAGTTCCTGCGGGCCGCCATCGGGGGTGTCGTGGTCGGCCTGGTGCTCATGGTGCCGATCCACTGGCTGCGCACGCACCTGAAGGAGGCCCTGCTCCAGAACACCCTCTCCCTGCTGATCCCGTTCGTCGCCTATGGCGTCGCCGAGCAGTTCCACGGCTCCGGGGTCCTCGCGGTCGTCGTGGTCGCGGTCTATCTCGGGCACCACGCGTGGGAGGTCGACTTCGCCACCCGGCTCCAGGAGGACGCGGTGTGGCGGATGGTCGCCTTCGTGCTGGAATCGGCGGTGTTCGCGCTGATCGGGCTCCAACTGCCCACCGTCCTCAAGGGATTGGGCGCCTATCGCGGGGTCGACGCGGCCTGGTACGCCATCGCGGTCTTCCTCGTGGTCGTCGCGGCCCGGTTCGTCTGGGTGTATCCGGCGGCCTTCCTGCCCCGCCTGCTCTTCCGCCGCATCCGGGAACGCGAGGACAACCCCACCTGGCGGGCGCCGGTCGTGACGTCGTGGGCCGCCATGCGCGGTGTGGTGTCCCTGGCCATCGCCTTCTCGATCCCGCTCACGGTGAGCGGCGGCGCCCCCTTCCCGCAGCGGAACCTGATCCTCTTCCTGACCTTCACCACGGTCATCGGCACCCTCGTGGTGCAGGGCCTGACGCTCGCGCCGCTGATCCGTCTGATGAAGTTCCCCGGCCGCGACCCGCAGGCCGTGACCCTCGCCGAGGCCAACGCCCAGGCACAGGCCTCCCGGGCCGCCGAGAGGCGCCTCGACGACCTCCTCTCCGACGAGCGCAACGAACTGCCCCCGCCGCTCGCCGACCGTCTGCGCACGGTCCTGGAGCGCCGCCGCAACGCCGTCTGGGAGCGCCTCGGCCAGACCAATCCGATCACCGGCGAGTCCGTCGACGACACCTACCGTCGCCTCTCGCGCGAGATGATCGGCGCCGAACGCGAGGTCTTCGTCAAGCTCCGCGACCACCGCTACATCGACGACGAGATGCTGCGCGCGCTGCTCAGACGCCTGGACCTGGAGGAGGCGGCGGCCTACCGGGAGGCGGAGTAGCGCTATGGGAACGGCCGCCCGGTGACGACGGCGGCCACCGTCGTCCCGCGCGCGAAGGCGCCCTCCTGCGCGAGGGCGACAAGCCCGTAGAGCAACTTGGCGACATAGAGACGTTCCACGGACAGCCCGTGGCGGTCCTCGAAGTCCTCGGCGAACGCGTGCAGTGCGGGTGTCGTACGGGCGTAACCGCCGAAGTGGAAACGCTCGTCGAGGGACCAGGAGCCGGTACGGCCGCCGAAGGCACGTTCCTGCAGTGCCTGTACGTCATCTCCCAGGAAGCCGCCCCTGAGGACCGGCACGCCGAGTGCCCGCTGCCCCGGGGCCAGACCCGCGGCCAGCCCGGCGAGCGTGCCACCGGTGCCGCAGGCGACGCCGACGACATCGGCGTACCCGCGCAACTCCGCTCCCAGCGCCCGGCAACCGTGGACGGCCGCGCTGTTGCTGCCGCCTTCGGGCACGACGTACGCGCCCTCGGCCCCGGCCGCTCGCAGGACCGCGGTCAGGGTCCCGGGGTCGGTCTTGCGTCGATATGTCGCTCTGTCGATGAAGTGCAGCCGCATGCCGTCCGCCGCGCACCGGGCCAGCGAGGGGTTGAACGGACGGTCGGTCAGCTCCTCGCCGCGGACGACGCCGGTGGTCGCCAGCCCGAGGATCCGGCCCGCGGCGGCGGTGGCCCGCAGGTGGTTGGAGTAGGCCCCGCCGAAGGTGACCAGCGGCCGCCCTCCCGCCGCCTCGATGTTCGGCACGAGCTTGCGCCACTTGTTGCCGACGAGGTCGGGGTGGATCAGATCGTCCCGCTTGAGGAGGAGCCGCAGCCCGCGCCGCTCGAACCGGTCGTCCCGTACCTCTTGGAGGGGGGACGGGAGGCGGGGGGTGAGGGCGGTCCGGCTGGTCACTGCTCCATTGTCGCCCGGGGGGCCGGCCGGGAGGTGGGACGCTTACCGGCGCAGGCTGGGACGGCGGGCAGCGCCCCGCAAGGAGCGCGGGGGACTGCGGCGCTACCCCTTCAGCCGCTCCGCCACGCGATCCCGCAGCCAGTCCATGCCGAACCCCCTCGGATCCACCTTCCCCGGCTGCCACTCCAAGTGGCCGATGACCGACCTCTCGGTCCACCCGTGCCGGCGGCACACCGCGGCGGCGACGCGCTCGATCGCGTCCAGCTGGGCCTCGGGCCACGGATCCTCCCCGTCGCCCAGGTTCTCGCACTCGAAGCCGTAGAAGTGCCGGTTGCCGTCGGTGTCGGCCTCGTTGTCCGGCGGCAGCCCCCTCTCGGCGATGACGGCACGCAGCACCTCGTCGTCGCCGAGGCCGGCATGGTTGGCGCGGCCGTAGCCGACCAGGTGGACCGTGCCGTCCTTGGTGATCACGCCGTGGCACAGCGGGCCCGGCAGCCCCGGATGGCCGTCCCGGCAGACCTGCACGGTGTGCGCGCTGCCCCGGGTCACCGTGTGGTGGATCATCACGCCGTGGACGGGCCCCCACGGGCCCTTGTGGTTGCGGTTGTGGTTCCTCCAGTCGCCGACCTCGACGACCGCGACGCCCTCCGCGCGCAGTGCGTCCAGAAACCCGCTCGCGGACATGGGTGGGGCCATGCCGCCTCCTTCGTGCCGTACCGGTCCGTGTACCGACACCTCTACCGAAACCGGACGTCCCGGAGCACGTCGTTCGCACGATGTGCGAGCCGATTCGGCCAGGTGGCGCGGGTTCTCCGGCGTTACAAGGCGCTCGACCGGCAGTCCCTCTTCGTGCCCGGTAATCCGATGATCCATTCCCGCTCATTCGGGTAATGGTGCGATCACGGTCCGTGATGGAAAGCTCGGATACCGAGACCGGTGCTCCCTGCGATTCGGTGCCGGGCATACCTGGGAGGCAATTCTCTATGTCGGTAGGCGAAGAGGTCCGCACGGATCAGGGCAAGCCGCAGCAGTCCCTCGGGACGGCGGCCGCGCGGAACCTGGCCACCACGACCAAGTCCGTTCCTCAGATGCAGGAGATCAGCTCCCGCTGGCTGCTGCGCACACTCCCGTGGGTCGACGTACAGGGCGGCACGTACCGCGTCAACCGGCGGCTGACGTACTCCGTCGGCGACGGCCGCATCACCTTCGTGAAGACCGGGGACCAGGTCGAGGTCATCCCGGCCGAACTCGGCGAGCTGCCGGCCCTGCGCTCGTACGAGGACGAGGAGGTGCTGACGGAGCTCGCCCGGCGCTGCCGCCAGCGCGACTTCGCGCCCGGCGAGGTGATCGCCGACTTCGGCAACCAGACGGGCGAGGTGTACCTGCTGGCGCACGGCAGGGTCGAGAAGATCGGCACCGGCCCCTACGGCGACGACGCGGTCCTCGGAGTCCTCGCCGACGGCGCCTACTTCGGCGAGCAGGCGCTGCTGGACCCGGACGCCATCTGGGAGTACACCGTCCGCGCCGACACCGCCACCACCGTGCTGATCCTCGGCCGCCAGGACTTCCAGCAGGTCGCCGAGCGCTCGGACACCCTGCGCGACCACCTCGAACAGCTGCGCTCGGTGCCGGAGCAGCGGACCAACAAGTACGGCGAGAAGGAGGTCGAGCTGGCGGCCGGTCACTCCGGCGAGCCCGACATCCCGCACACCTTCGTGGACTACGAGGCGCGGCCCCGCGAGTACGAGCTGAGCATCGCCCAGACCGTGCTGCGCATCCACACGCGCGTGGCCGACCTCTACAACCAGCCGATGATCCAGACCGAGCAGCAGCTCAGGCTCACGGTCGAGGCGCTCAAGGAGCGCCAGGAGCACGAGCTGATCAACAACCGCGACTTCGGCCTGCTCCACAACTGCGAGTACGACCAGCGGATCCAGCCGCACGACGGCGTGCCCAGCCCGGACGACATGGACGAGCTGCTCAGCCGCCGGCGCAGCACCAAGCTGTTCCTGGCCCACCCGCGCGCGATCGCCGCCTTCGGGCGCGAGCTGAACAAGCGCGGACTGGTTCCGGAGACCGTCGAGATCGGCGGCAACCGCATCCCGACCTGGCGCGGAGTGCCGATCTACCCGTGCAACAAGATCCCGGTCACCCCGGAGCGCACGACCTCGATCATCGCGATGCGTACCGGTGAGCAGGACCAGGGTGTCGTCGGCCTGAGGCAGTCGGGCATCCCGGACGAGATCGAGCCGAGCGTGTCCGTGCGGTTCATGGGCATCAACGAACAGGCCGTCATCAAGTACCTGGTGACGGCCTACTACTCGGTCGCCGTGCTGGTGCCCGACGCGCTCGGCGTGCTGGAGAACGTCGAGATCGGCCGGTGGAGGTGACGTTTCCGCACTTCGCGGCCGTGTCCCCGCCCGCCGGGAGGGGTAGACCCTCGGAATATGCGTCCGGCCGGGCCGGCGACGCCGGTGTCCGCGGACCTGGCGAGGGGGAGACATGGCCGAGTTCATGACGGAGACCGAACAGCGTTCCCCCGCCGTGCCGCACCCCGGCGCGGCGGGGGAACGGCGGGGGAGGAGCGGCGACGCCGGCGCCGATCCGGTCGACAAAGAACCCGAACGGCATCCAGAGCGGTATCCGGAACGGCAGACCGAGGGGCATCCCGAAGGGCAGGAGGCACCGGCGCTCCTGGAGCGCACCCGGGCCGCCGTCGACCCGGAGCTAAGGGCGGCCCTGGAGTCGCTGCCCGCCCCCATGCGCCGTATCGCGCTCTACCACTTCGGCTGGCAGCACGCGGACGGCAGCCCGGCAACGGACAACGCCGGCAAGGCGATACGGCCCGCGCTCGTCCTGGCGGCGGCCGCGGCCCTCGGCGGACCGGCGGCCCGTGCGGCGGCGGTCCGGGCGGCGGTGGCGGTCGAACTCGTCCACAACTTCACGCTGTTGCACGACGACGTGATGGACCGGGACACCTCCCGCCGGCACCGGCCCACCGCCTGGACCGTGTTCGGCGACACCGACGCGATCCTCGCCGGTGACGCCCTGCAGGCGCTGGCCCTGCGGCTGCTCGCCGAGGATCCGCACCCGGCCTCCGGCCCGGCCGCGGCCCGGCTCGCGGACTGTGTCATGGAGCTGTGCGCCGGCCAGCACACCGACACGGACATGGAGCAACGCGCCCCGGACGAGGTCACCCTCGACGAGGTGCTCGCCATGGCCGAGGCGAAGACCGGCGCGCTGCTGGGCTGCGCCTGCGCCCTCGGCGCGCTGTACGCGGGGGCCGGCCGGGCGGAGGTGGCGGCGCTGGACGGCTTCGGCCGCCAGGCCGGGCTCGCCTTCCAGCTGATCGACGACGTCATCGGCATATGGGGTGACCCACGGCGCACCGGGAAGCCGGCCGGTGCCGATCTCGCCGCCCGAAAGAAGTCGCTGCCCGTGGTGGCGGCCCTCGCCTCCGGCACCGAGGCCGCGGCCGAACTCGCCGAGCTGTACGGCAAGCCGTACGTCTCCGGTGACGCCGAGGGCATCGCGCGTACCGCACGGGCCGTGGAGCGGGCCGGCGGCCGGGACTGGGCGCAGGCCGAGGCGGCCGACCGGATGGCCCGCGCCATGCAGGAGCTGTCCCGCGCGGTCCCCGTCCCCGAGGCGGCGGGCGGTCTGCTGGCACTCGCCGAGTTCGTGACCCGGCGCAGCAGCTGAGCGCCGTCGGCACCGGCAGCCGGGGAGACCCCGGAGCCCGGGCCCGTGCGGCTCCTGACCCGTGCGGCCACCGGGGCTCCGGCCAGGCGGGTCCCGCGCATCCCCGCGGTGCGCGGGGCTCGCTGCTTCGCCGAGCCGGCGCAAGGGCATGACGAGCCGTCCGGCGATCGCAGCCGCCGGCCTACTCGGCGGGGACGATCGTCGTCACGATCCTGTCGACCAGCCCCTCCGGCACGCTCACTCCCTCCAGGGCTCCGTCCAGGACGCCGGGCAGTGTCAGGTGCTCCAGGATGAGGCCGAGCATCGCGAGGTAGAGGACGGTGACGGTCTCGTCGCCGCCGGGCAGGCCGCTCCGGCGGTGGAACGCCATGCCCTGTTCCAGGTCCCCGCGCACGGACCGGGTGAAGGAGGCACGCAGCTCGGGGCGCCGGGTGGCCTCCAGACGCATCTCCAGCAGGGCCAGATAGCCGGTGCGGTCGCGGGTGGCGCGGTCCATGAGATCCCGCATGAAGGCCATGACCAGGGAGCGGTCGCGGGCCCCGCGCAGCAGCGTCTCCACCACCTCCGGATCGGGCGCGAGCCGGAGGTGCAGCCGGGCGTCGATCTGACGGAGCAGGTCGTCGCGGTTGGTGAAGTAGTTGGAGGCGGTGCCCGTGGGCACGCCCGCCTCGCCGTCCACCGCGCGGAACGTCAGCCCGCGTGCGCCCTCCCGTGCCAGCACCGCGATCCCGGCGTCCACCAGCGCCGCCCGCCGTTCCGGATTGCCCGCCATGCGGAATCCCTTCTCCCACTTGCCCTCGATGCCGACGGCATCCCTGAAAGACCTTGCCGCCACTACAACCGGAGTACTACAAATGAAGCACTACAAGTGGAGTGGTTATCGGGCCGCTCCGCAGCCTACGAAAAGAGACCAAGCTTGCGAAAGCTCACGTACTTCATCGCCTGCTCGCTCGACGGCTTCATCGGCGACGAGCACGGCGACGCCTCCGCGCTGCTCCGCTTCCTGGACGAGGAGTTCCTCGCATTCCTCGGGACGGAGTTCCCGGAGACCCTCCCCACCCACGCCCGCAAGCCGCTGGGCCTGGACGACCTGGAGAACAAGCGGTTCGACACCATCATCCAGGGCCGGGCCAGCTACGAGCTGGCGCTGAAGGAGGGCATCACCAGCCCCTACGCCCATCTGCGCGAGTACGTCGCCTCGCGCACGCTGGGCAGCTCCCCCGACCCGAACGTCGAGGTCATCGCCGACGACCTGGTCGGCCGGGTGCGCGAACTGAAGGCCGAGGAAGGCGGGTTGGACATCTACCTGTGCGGTGGTTCGCTGCTCGCGGGCGCGCTGCTCGAGGAGATCGACGAACTCGTCATCAAGAGCTACCCCCTCGTCTACGGCACCGGCATGCCGATGTTCGGCACCGGCCTCGACATCAAGGAGTTCACCCTGGACTCGGTGCGCACCTTCGGCAACGGCGCGCTGGTGCGGACGTACCGCAGGAAGCGCTGAACCCCCGCCCGCCCTACCCTGAGGACATGGACAGCGAGGACCACGTCTGTCCCGTCTGCGGACAGCCCGTCGACACGGTCGTCGGACGGCGCAAGACGCTGGGCGCCTGGGTACCGGTGTGGGGCCCCGGCCCCTGCCGCAACCCCGACTGCGCGGCCCACGGCGAGCCCGTCGAGCCCGCGGCCGGGGACGACGGGACCGAGCCACCGCACCCCGGTGAATCCGAGGCCGAGAAAACCTGAGCCGGGTGGTCATGAGCCGAAGGAGCGGACCATGAGGTACCTGGTGATGGTGCAGGGTGCGCAGGCGGACTACGACGCGATGGCCGGCAAGCCCACCGAGCACGCCCCGGCCTGGACCGAGGCACAGCTCAAGGCCATGTACCTGTACATGGACGCGATCGGCCACGACCTCGCCGAGTCCGGCGAGCTCGTCGAAGCCGAAGGCCTGGCCGAGCCCGCCCGGACCCGGCTCGTCGCACGCGGCGAGGACGGCCAGACCGTGATCACCGACGACCCGTACGGCGACACCGAGGCGGTGATGGCCGGTTACTGGGTGGTGGACTGCGCGAGCCTGGACCGGGTCACCGAGATCGCCGAACGCGTCACCCGCTGTCCCGGCCCCGAGGGACTGATCGACTACCCCGTGGTGATCCGGACCGTCATGGACGCGGCCGACGACATCGGTGCCGGATGAGGAGACGCGCGCGGCCCGGCCGGGGCCGTAGCGTGGCCGCATGCCGAAGCTTCCGTACATCGTCCACATCACCGAGCGCTCCCTGTGGGAGGCGGCGCGCGAGCGCGGCACCTACGAGATGTCGACCCGTGGCCGCACCCTCCAGGAGGAGGGCTTCATCCACTTCTCCACCCGTGAACAGCTCCCGCGCATCGCCGAGTTCCTCTACGGCGACTACGACGGCCCGGACGAGCTGGTCGTGCTGGTCGTGGACCCGGCCCGGGTCGGCGCACCGGTGAGGTACGAGGCCGTGGACCCCGGCGGGGAGGAGTTCCCGCATGTGTACGGGCCGGTGCCGGCCGACGCCGTGGTGGACGTGGAGTCCTGGGGGTGACCGGGCAGGGAGGAACGCCTCGCCGCCGTGGGTGGCGGTGGGCGGTGACGGTCTGGGCGGTCGCCGTGGCCGTGGGGGGAGGGCTCACGCTCTTGCTCCAGGAGGACGTACGGCCCCGGGGGCCGTACGTCTGGGACGACGGGCACGGGGCCGGCCCATCGCCCAGTTCGCGGCGCCTGCCGCAACAGCCGCTGGGCGACGACCGCTCCTGCCCGCCGAGTCCACCGGCGGATCCGGCCGAGGCCTCCCCTCGCACCGGGGTCGTGTGCCTCTACGCGACGACGGCCCGTTGACCCCCGCCGGGCAGGCCGCCGGTCTCCGGGTCACGGCCCGTCAGGCAGTAGACGCCGCCCGCCGGATCGCGCAGCACCGTCCAGTGCGGGCCCCCGCCCACCACGACGGCGCCGTGCTCCTCGTGCCGGGCGCGGACGGCGGCGAGGTCCGCGCAGGCCAGGTCGAGGTGGGCGGAGGCGGGGCGCTCGCCGTCGAGCCGCTGGAGCAGGATCCGCATGGGCAGCCCCGCCGGCGGCCTCAGCACCTCGAACTCCGGCCGCGACCCCTTCAGCCGCTCCCAGCCGGTGAGGCCGGCCCAGAAGTCCGACTCGGCGGCGTACGCCGACGGCGGGATGTCCAGGCACACCTGGTCAAGCCGGCTGCCGGCCACCACCGGCGGCCGTACCGTCTCCCCGTGCCAGGGCACGGCACAGAACAACTGCCCCGCCGGAGAACGCAGTACGGCCCAGTCGCCGTGGTCCGTCACCAGCTCCGCGCCGAGTTCCAGGGCCGCGCCGGTCACCTCCCGTACGTCCTCGGCGCAGAGGTCGAGGTGGGCGCCGCCGTCGCCCTCGGTGACGCCCTGGAGCTTCACGCACGCGTCCGTCCCGGCCGCCTCCTCGGGCAGCAGGGTCATGAACTCGCCCCGCTCACCGCGGGGTTCGGAGGCATGGGTGCCGGTGACGGCCGTCCAGAAGGCGCGCGCCTCGGGCTGCCGCTCGGCGGGCCGGTCGACGAAGGCGTACGTCCAGCGAATGATCACGGGGTGGAGTCTAGGCGCGAGCCCCCCGAAGGCATGCGGACTTTCACTCCGCGGGCCGCTGGAGGAAGCGCAACTGGTTGCCCGCCGGGTCCCGGAAGGCACAGTCGCGCACCCCGTACGGCTGGTCCGTCGGCTCCTGGAGCACATCGGCGCCGGACTCCCGCACCCGCTCGTACAGCGCGTCGCAGTCCTCGGTCGTGAAGATGACACCCCTCAGCATGCCCTTGGCGAGCAGCTCCGCGAGCGCCTGCCGGTCGGCGGGGGAGGCGTCCGGGTTCGCGCCGGGCGGCTCCAGCACGATCTCGACGTCCGGTTGCAGCGGCGAGCCCAGCGTCACCCAGCGCATGCCCTCGAAGCCCACGTCGTTGCGGACCTCCAGACCGAGCACGTCACGGTAGAAGACGAGCGCCTTGTCATGGTCGTCCACCGCGATGAAGCACTGCTTGAGTTTCACGTCCATGGGCTCACGCTAGGCCCATCCGGGCCGGGGCGCGCGGTTCAGTAGGGGCGGCGGCGTGGGCGGGTGAACGTACGGGCCACGCAGGACGGGATCACCGCGCTCTCCTCGTGGTCACGGGCCCGGTAGGCGCTCGGCGTCTCCCCGACCAGCTCGGTGAAGCGGGAGCTGAAGGAGCCGAGCGACGTACACCCCACGGCGAGGCACACCTCGGTCACGGTGAGGTCGCCCCGGCGCAGCAGCGCCTTGGCGCGCTCGATCCTGCGGGTCATCAGATAGCTGTACGGCGTCTCCCCGAAGGCCTTGCGGAAGCTGCGCTGGAAGTGCCCCGGGGACATGTGGGCGCCTCGGGCCAGCTCGGTCATGTCGAGCGGCTCGGCGTACTCCCGGTCCATGCGGTCGCGCACGCGCCGCAGCCGTCTGAGGTCCTCCAGGGTCACGTCCACAGCTTGGCACAGGGCACTGACGCCGAGAGACGAAACGATTTCGCACAGGACCGCACAACAGGCTTCCCCATATTCGACACGCCGTTCGCCTTCAGTTCTCCGCGGATTGGCCCGCTCTTGCTTGCCTTGGAGAATGGACCACATCACGTTCCTCGTGGCGGTCGTCATCGTCACGGCACTGGCGTTCGACTTCACGAACGGGTTCCACGACACCGCGAACGCGATGGCCACCTCCATCGCGACCGGCGCACTCAAACCGCGCGTAGCGGTCCTGATCAGCGGGATCCTCAATATCGCCGGGGCCTTTCTCTCCACCGAGGTCGCGAAGACCATCTCCGGCGGGATCGTGGACGACACCCTGGTAAGCCCGGCGATGATCTTCGCGGGGCTGGTCGGCGCGATCCTGTGGAATCTGGTGACCTGGCTCGCCGGACTGCCCTCCAGTTCCTCCCACGCCCTCTTCGGCGGTCTGATCGGCGCGGTCTGGGTCGGCGCCGGCTCCGACGCCGTGCACTTCGACAAGGTCGTCGACAAGGTGCTGATCCCGGCCGTGGCCTCTCCGGTGGTGGCCGGCGTGGCCGCCCTGGTCGCCACCTACCTCGCCTACAAGCTCTCCGCCCGCGCCCGCCAGGACTCGGTGACCAAGGGCTTCCGCCTCGGCCAGATCGCCTCCGCCTCCCTGGTGTCCCTCGCGCACGGCACCAACGACGCGCAGAAGACGATGGGCGTGATCACGCTGACCCTGATCTCGGCGGGCGCGCTCGGCCATGACGCGGGCCCGCCGGTGTGGGTGATCGGCGCGGCCGGCCTCGCCATCGGCCTCGGCACCTACCTGGGCGGCTGGCGGATCATCCGCACCATGGGCAAGGGACTGGCGGAGATCCAGTCACCACAGGGCTTCGCCGCCGAGACGGCTTCCACGGCCGTGATCCTCACCTCGGCCCACCTGGGCTTCGCGCTGTCCACGACCCAGGTCGCCTCGGGCAGCATCCTGGGCGCCGGCCTGGGCCGCCGGCTCGCGGAGGTCCGCTGGGGCGTGGCCGGCCGTATGGTGCTGGCCTGGCTGATCACCCTGCCCTCCGCCGCGCTGGTCGGCGGCCTCGCGGCAAGCGTGGTCAAGCACGGTGGCAATCTCGGTACGGCGGTCATCGCCCTGGTCGCCCTGGCCCTCGCCGCCGTCATCGTCGCCGCGTCCCGCCGTAACCCGGTACGCGCCGACAACGTCAACGACCACCACGAGGTCACCCTCCGCGCCCCGGCCCCGACGAACGTCGGCTCGGCCGCCTGAACCCCCGGGAGTCCCCATGCATGTCGACTGGTCCGCCCTCGGCGAGGTCGCCGCGGTCAGTCTCGGTGTCACGGTCGCCGTGGTCGTCGTCTTCACCTTCGGCGTCCTGGGCCTGTCCCGGGCCGAAGCCGAGCGCGCCGAAGCCGGAGCCCCCACCGTGGGCCGGGCCCTGGCCGGCCTGTGCTTCCTCGCCTGCGCGGCGGTGGTGGCGTACGGCATCTATCTGATCGTGCCGCAGTTCCACTGACGGCGAATCCGCACCAGCAGGGGTCCGGTCGAGGGGAAACCGACCGGGCCCCTTTGCGAACTCGTACGGCAGAGAGCCTCAGGTGCGCGGAAGTTCGCCCTCGGTGTCCCGCTCGCCGGGCGGGGCGGGCGCGGTGGTGGCCCGTGGGATCAGATGGGTGGGCAGCACGATGTGCTGCTTGTGGTCCGCCTCGGAGTCGTCGATGAGGCTCAGGGCCAGCCGGCCGGCCTCGCGGCCGATGTCCGAGGGCGACTGGGCGATGGTGGACAGGTCGAACCAGTCGGCCACCGGCTGGTCGTCGAAGCCCAGGACGGACATCTGCGCGGGTACCTCGACGTGCGTCCGGCGCAGCGCCCGGATCACGGCGACGGCGACCTCGTCCTGTTCGGCGAAGACGGCGGTGGGCGGCTCGCGCAGGCTCAGCAGCTTTCCGAGCGCTTCCGCGGTGGCGCGTTTGTCGCCGACCGGCAGGGCGGCCACCAGGTCGTCGTCCAGTGGGACGCCCGCTTCGGTGAGCGCCTGCTGGTAGCCGACCAGCCGCTCGTTGGAGCTGAACGAGAAGCCGCTCGCGCCCACCGTCTTGATGAAGGCGATCCGGCGGTGGCCCAGGTGGAGCAGGTGCCGGGTGCCGTGCAGGGCGCCGGCGACGTCGTCGACGTACACGCTGGGGCGGCCGTCGACGTGCTGGCTCACGTAGATGACCGGCATGCCGAGGTTGTCCAGCCGGTCGGTCTCCTCCTCGGTGAGGTCGAAGGAGAAGACCAGCAGCGCGTCGGCGTTCCGTCGGGCGGGCAGCCGGTCGAAGAACGAGGTGCGCTCGGCGAGGTCGGGGATCACATAGACCGTCAGTTCCATGCCCGCCGCCCGCAGCACAGGGGCCAGGCTGGAGAGGGCCGAGCCCATGAACCACGCGTTGAGGGTCGGGACGAGCACCGCCACGGTCCCGGTCCTCCCCGTGACAAGGCTTGCGGCCTGCCGGGAGACGGCGAAGTCCAGTTCGCGGGCAGCCTGTTCGACGCGGGCGCGGACCTCTGGCGAGACGGTCGTCAGGCCGCGCAGGGTCCGCGAGACGGTGGACGTGGACACCCCGGCCCGTTCGGCGACGTCAGCCATCGTGGGGTGTCGCTGAGCTGGTGGCATGTAACGGACGGTAGCACAGCGAGGCCTGCTCCGAGGCCCAGTGAGACAGCGCTTTCATAGCGACGACAGCCCTACTGTCACCTCATTACCCGGAAGTAACGCATTGACTTCCACTTACCTCACTCCTAGCGTGCAAGCGTTGTCTCGACCCGAGTCAAAGCCGGTACCTGTGGACGCGGGACAGTGGCTTTGACCTGCGTGTTTGATCAAGAAGTTGCCGTGACAACGCAGTCTCGCAACAGAGTCGCCTCAGGTTCCGCACGACCAGGAGAGACAGTGAAGACCACAACCGCCAGAGCCCTTCGATGCTCGGCCGCGCTCGCCGCCGCCGGACTCCTCCTCACCGCCTGCGGCTCGTCCGACGGCAGCGGCTCCGCGGGGCAGTCCGGGAGCACGTCGTTCACCGGCCGCGGCCCCATCACCTTCGTGGCCGGCAAGGACACCACCGGAGCGGTCCAGCCGGTCCTCGACCAGTGGAACAAGCTGCACCCCAAGGAGAAGGTCACCTTCATCCAGCTGCCCACGGACGCCGACGCGCAGCGCCAGCAGATGATCCAGAACGCGGAGACGAAGTCCGACGCCTACACGGTGCTCTCCCTGGACGTCGTGTGGACGTCGGAGTTCGCGGCCCACCAGTGGATCGACAAGCTGCCCGAACAGCGGTTCCCGCTGGGGAAGATGCTCAAGCCGGTGGTCGAGACGGCGAAGTACCGCGGCGGTGTGTACGCGGCCCCGTCCAGTTCGGACGGCGGCCTGCTGTACTACCGCACCGACCTGCTCAAGCACGCCGGAGTCACCAAGCCCCCGACGACCTGGGCGGAGATGAAGGCCGACTGCGCCAAGGTGAAGAAGCTGCCCGAGGCCAAGGGAGTGTCCTGCTACGCCGGGCAGTTCCAGAAGTACGAGGGCCTGACGGTGAACTTCTCCGAGGCCGTGAACTCCGCCGGCGGTTCCGTCACCGACGCGAACGGCAAGCCCGACGTCGACACCCCTGAGGCGAGGAAGGGGCTGGACTTCCTCGCCGGCTCCTTCCGGGACGGGACGATCCCCAAGGAGGCCATCACCTATCAGGAGGAGGACGGCCGACAGGCGTTCCAGGCCGGCAAGCTGGTCTTCCTGCGCAACTGGCCGTACATGTACGCACTCGCCGGCAAGAGCGAGGTCGCGGGCAAGTACGCGGTCGCGCCGCTGCCCGGCATGAACGGGCCCGGCGCCTCCAGCCTGGGCGGTCACAACCTGGCTCTGTCGTCCTTCGCCAAGAACAAGGCCACGGCCCTGGACTTCATGAAGTTCTACAGCGGCGAGACCACCGCGAAGACCTTCCTGGAGAAGGCCTCCCTCGCCCCGCCGTACGCGGCCCTGTACGACGACCCGTCACTGGCCCGGCAGTATCCGTACCTTCCGGTCCTCAAGCAGTCGATCCTGCGCGCCGCACCGCGCCCGCGCGTCGTCCAGTACGGCGATGTGACCTCGGCGGTCCAGCAGGAGGCGTACGCCGCCCTGACCGGCACCAAGAGCAGCGCACAGGCGCTGAAGGACCTGCAGCGGGAGCTGCTCAAGGCCACGGCGCAGTGAAAGGCGGGGCCATGACCGACATCGAGATTCCGCCCGGACCCGCCGCCGACGAGTCCCACCCTCCGTCCCGTACAAAGGCCCGGCGGTCCCGCTCCCGGGCCCGTGCGACGGCCGACGCCGGGCGGATGGCGGCCCTGCTGGTGTCCCCGACGCTCCTGGTCCTGACCATCGTCGTGCTGTACCCGACGGTGATGGCGCTGCGGGAGTCGCTGTACGGGCCGAAGGGGCTGGACCCGAGAACCGGCTTCATCAGCGGCACCGAGCCGTTCGTCGGGCTGAAGAACTACGCCGACATCTTCGGCGCGGCCGGGGACCGGTTCTCGAACGCCTTCTGGAACACCACCTTCTTCACCGTCGTCACCGTCGGTCTGGAGACGGTGATCGGTGTGGCCATGGCCCTGATCATGCACCGGGCGTTCAGCGGCCGGGCCCTGGTCCGGGCGAGCATCCTGGTCCCCTGGGCGGTGCCCACGGCCATCTCCGGCCTGCTGTGGCGGTGGATCTTCAACAGCGACGGCATCGCCAACGCCCTGATCGGCCACCAGATCCTGTGGACCACCGAGGGCTTCCACGCCAAGGTCGCGGTCATCGTCGCCGAGGTGTGGAAGACCGCCCCGTTCATCGGGCTGCTGGTCCTGGCCGGACTGCAGGTGATCCCGAACGAGGTCTACGAGGCGGCCCGCATCGACGGTGCCAGGGCGCTGCGCCGGTTCTGGCACATCACGCTGCCGCTGGTGAAGCCCGCGCTGCTGGTGGCGATGCTGTTCCGCTGCATGGACGCGCTGCGGATGTTCGACCTGCCGTACATCCTGATCGGCGCGCAGAAGAACTCGGTGGAAACCCTGTCCATGCTGGCGCAGAACGAGGCGTCCAACGTCCGCTTCGGGCCCGCCTCCGCCTACGCGGTCCTGCTGTTCCTGTACGTCTTCCTCATCGCGCTCGCCTTCGTACGGCTGCTGGGCGCCGATCTCGTCGGCGACGCCGGCGGCGCGGCCGGGCGCCGGAGGAGAGGCAGGCTCGTGTTCGCACGCCGCGCGGAGGTGACGGCATGACGACCACGGCGAAATGGCGCGGCCGGCTGCTGTACGTGGGGGTCGCCGCGGTGGTGGCCTACTGCCTGGCCCCGTTCTACTGGATGCTGGTCTCCAGCCTGCGCCGCACCTCCGACATCTTCGACACCTCGCTCGTCCCGTCCCCGGTGTCCTTCGCGAACTACCGGTCGCTGTTCGGCGCCTCCCAGGGGTTCACCCGGGCGCTGCTCAACAGCCTGGTCGTGGCCGGCACCACCACCGTGCTGGCGCTGGCGCTGGCCACGTTCACCGCCTACGCGATGGCCCGGCTGGAGTTCCGGTTCAAGCGGCTGATCCTCACCCTGATCATCGCCACCTCGATGTTCCCGGTGGTGTCGATCGTGGTCCCGCTGCTGAAGCTGTTCACGGACTTCGGCTGGATCAACACCTACCAGGCCATGATCGCGCCGAGCATGTCCTTCGCGCTGCCGTTGGCGGTGTGGAACCTGACCACGTTCTTCCGGCAGATGCCGGACGAGCTGGAGCACGCCGCCATGGTCGACGGCTGCACCCGCGGCCAGGCGTTCCGCAAGGTCATCATTCCGCTCGCCGCGCCCGGCATCTTCACCACCGCGATCATCACCTTCATCGCCGCCTGGAACGAGTTCCTCATCGCCCTGTCGATGACCAACCGGCCGGACATGCAGACCGCACCGGTCGCCATCTCCAAGTTCACCGGCGCCACGACGTACGAGACCCCGTTCGGCAGCCAGATGGCCGCGGGCGTCCTCGTCACGATCCCGCTGGTGGTCATGGTGCTGCTCTTCCAGCGCCGCATCGTCGCGGGCCTGACGGCCGGTGCCGCGAAGTGAACCCGCGCTCTTCTCGTACACCTCGTATCTCGTATAAGGAGCAACCCAGTCAGATGTCCGGTACCGCACCGTGGTGGCGCAGCGCCGTCATCTACCAGGTCTACATCCGCAGCTTCGCCGACGGGAACGGTGACGGCATCGGCGACATCGCCGGCATCCGCTCCCGCCTGCCGTACCTGAAGTCGCTGGGTGTGGACGCCCTCTGGATCAACCCGTGGTACAAGTCGCCGCAGGCGGACCACGGTTACGACGTGGCCGACTACCGCGCGATCGACCCGCTGTTCGGCACCGTGGCCGAGGCCGAGCAGCTCATCGAGGAGGCCCACCGGCACGGGATCCGCGTCATCCCCGACATGGTGCCCAACCACACCTCCGACCAGCATGCCTGGTTCCAGGCTGCGCTGGCGGCCGACCCGGGCAGCCCGGAACGTGACCGCTACATTTTCCGCCCCGGCCGCGGCCCCGACGGCGGCCTGCCGCCCAACGACTGGGTCTCCTCCTTCGGCGGCCCGGCCTGGACCCGGCTGCCGGACGGGGAGTGGTACCTGCATCTCTTCGCCCCCCAGCAACCCGACCTGAACTGGCAACAACCCGAGGTGCGAGCCGAGTTCGAGTCGATCCTGCGGTTCTGGTTCGCCCGGGGCGTGGACGGCTTCCGTATCGACGTGGCGCACGGACTGATCAAGCACCCCGAACTGCCCGACCTGCCGCCGCGTCCGGCCGGGGCCGGCGGGCGCCGGCCCCATCTCGACCACCCGCACTGGGACCGCGACGAGGTCCACGACGTCTACCGCGCCTGGCGCAAGGTGGCCGACGAGTTCCCCGGCGACCGGTGCTTCGTCGCCGAGGCCTGGGCCGACACCCCCGAGCGGCTGGCCGCCTACGTCCGCGCCGACGGCCTGCACACCGCGTTCAACTTCGACTTCCTGATGTCCAGTTGGGACCCGAAGGGCCTGCGCACGGTCATCGACGACTCCCTCGCCATGCTCGGCGCGGTCGGCGCGCCCGCCACCTGGGTGCTCTCCAACCACGACGTCATGCGCCACGCCAGCCGGTACGGCCGCAGGGCGACCAGGCGCTGGGTGGCCAACGAGCGCTACGAACCCGAAGGCCCCCTCGACCTGGAACTCGGCACCCGCCGCGCCCGCGCCGCCGCCCTCCTCATGCTCGCCCTGCCCGGCGGCGCCTACATCTACCAGGGCGAGGAACTCGGCCTGCCGGAGGTCGAGCACCTCCCCGAGGCCGCCCTCCAGGACCCCGTCTGGGAACGCTCCGGCCACACCGACCGCGGCCGCGACGGCTGCCGGGTGCCGATCCCCTGGTCCGGGCAGAGCGCACCGTACGGCTTCAGCCCCGAGGACGCCTCCGCCGCGCCCTGGCTGCCGCAGCCCGCGGACTGGGCCGCACGCACCGCCGAGGCGCAGACCGGCGACGCGACATCCATGCTGGAGCTCTACCGCGCCGCGCTGCGCCGCCGCCGCGAGCACCCGGCCCTCGGCGACGGCACCCTCACCTGGCTGGACGCCCCCACCGGAATCCTCGCCTTCCACCGTGCCCCCGGCTTCGCCTGCGTGGTCAACCTCTCCACCGAGCCGTACCCCCTGCCCGACCACACCGCGATCCTGCTGACCAGCGGACCCGTCGAGAACGGCCGCCTGGGCCCTGACCAGGCGGCCTGGCTCGCGGTGTAGCGCACCGCCCCCGACGGCGCGTCCGTGTGCGTCTTGGCTGTCGGGGTGTCCGCGCCCAGGCAAGGGGCCCGGTCGAGAACAGCCGACCGGGCCCCTTTCGCAAGGGAGAGAAAGCCTCAGGCCTTCTTGGTCTCCTAGCAATGAGCCGGGTCGGCGACCTGCGGGGATCTTCCCTGTGGGTCGCTGGCCTGGCCCTTTGACGATTGGTGGCGACGGGGTGTGACGGTCGCGATCGGGTGTCCTGCGGACTGTGTGCGGACTGCTGTCCCGGCCGGGGGCGTAGACGGCTGACGCCGGACCCTCGGCGGGCCGGAGCCGGCATGTTTGCGGGGTGCGCCGACCGCCGGTGACCTCCAGAGCCTGCCGCGCTGGCAATCGGGACGAAGCGGGATGATCGAGGCGCGAGACACTAGCCTCGGGCCATGGTGACGCGTACCCGGCTGTATCACGACGGCACTCTCGTCCTGGAGGACTTTCCCGCCAGTGACGTCTCCGCGCATCTCGCCGACCCGGCGTCGGTCCTGTGGCTGGACCTGTACCAGCCCGGGCCTGCCGAGTTCACCATGCTCGGCCAGGAGTTCGGCATCCACGAACTGGCTCTGGAGGACGCCGCGCAGCGTGGGCAGCGGCCGAAACTCGATCGCTATCGCACCCACGAGTTCCTCAGCGCCTATGCCGTGACCGTCAGCCCGGACGGTGCGGAACTGACGTACAGCGAGATCGCCGTATTCCTCACCGGCCAGGTCATGATCACCGTCCGCAAGGACGACGGTCTCGACATCGAGGACGTCGTCGCCCGCTGGGACGAGAGCCCGGACCTGGCCGGCCATGGCGTCGGATTCCTGCTGCACGGCCTCCTCGACCATCTCGTGGACGGTCACTTCGCCGCGGTCCAGCAACTGGACGACGGCATCGAGGAACTGGAGGGTCTGCTGTTCGCGGCCGGGCGCCGTGAGATCGAAGCCGTGCAACGCCGGGCTTTCGCACTGCGTAAATCGCTCGTCCGGCTCCGCCGCGTCGTGCTCCCGATGCGCGAGGTGGTTAACACCCTCATGCGCCCCGGCCTGCACGTGGTCACCGACCCTCTCGTCCCGTATTACCAGGACGTCTACGACCACGTGCTGCGCGCCACCGAGTGGACCGAGTCACTGCGCGACCTGGTGGCCTCGGTCATGGAGACGAACCTCTCGGTCCAGGCCAACAGCATGAACCTGATCATGAAGAAGGTGACGAGCTGGGCCGCGATCATCGCCGTACCCACCGCGATCACCGGCTACTACGGTCAGAACCTCCCCTACCCCGGTTTCGGCCGCCAGTCCGGATTCGTCACCTCCGCCGCCGTCATCGTGGCCCTGTCCGCACTGCTGTATGCGGCGTTCAAGCGCAAGGACTGGCTCTGACCGTCCCGGTGTCGGGCACCGGCGACCAGGTTCCGAAGGCGGGAAAATACCTGGTCACCCCCGGCTTTTCGGGCCGGTGTGCGGAGTAGGGTGAAGAGACCGGGAGTTTTTCGCGCGCCGGCTCCGCCGCGGGTGCCGTTTCCGGTGATCGACAACGCCGGGCCGCACCCACGAGCCCGGGGACAGGTCCGCGCCATGCCCGTGACCATTGACCGTACGACATCCAGCAGGCGCGCGCCGCCGCAGTCGGCCCGGCTGTCCCTCACGCCCGCACCGGGCGGGCTGGACGGCATGTGGTGGCCTCGATCCCGTGCCCTCACCCGTGAGCTGCCCACCCTGACGGCCGCACTGGTCGAACATTGGGGCCGCATCACAGGTGTCCTCGTGCACCCGGCCTACTGGCCCGTCATCCCGCACTGGGTGTCCGTCGCCGGGCGTACCGTGCAGGTGAGCTGGTCCACCGAGGCCCAGGATCCGCACAGACTGACTCTCGCCCTACCCGATGGCCGCCGAGACGTCCTGGTGATTCCGCCGGAAACCGGTGCGGGTGCTGCCGCGCAGCTGATGGCGGGCGAGGGCATCGATGCCCCGACCCGGCAGGAAGCAGCAGACAGGTTCGATGCCCGGATCAGGGAAGAAGCGTGGGAGACCGACGGCGGAGCAGGCCGGCCGTCGTTCCCGCCCCGGCCCATCGGCTCGACAGGGCCTTCGCCCGCCGGTCGGCGGAGGTGAGAGAACGATGACTGTCTTTGCCGTGGCCGTGCTGCTCCTTCTGATCGCCGTCGGAGTCGTTCTGATCCACCAGCTCAACGGTCAGCACGACGAACGGATCGCTGCCTTCCACTACAGCGATGTTCTGCCGGGGGTCGGGCGTCGGCCCCGGAGGCACCGTCGGTCGGCGGTGGACGCAACTGTTTCCGACGCGCGCCCCACCGCGACGGCGACCGCGGATGACATCGACTTCGGCCCGACCGTGAGCAGTAGAGGAAGGCGCGTCATGGCGATATTGCGAGACCGGAAGACGTACCGCGAGAGGATCATGCAGGCTCTGTACCAAGCCGCCGAAGGCAATCGCCTCCTGGGCGTCGATGGGGCGAAGCTCCGCAACGACCTCGGTATCCCTGAGCAGGACATGGCCGCTGCCTGTATGTACCTGGCAGGCGAAGGCTGGGTCGTCGTGGACTGGGCGAGGGGCAACACGCCCGCGATGATCACGCTGACGCACCAGGGGATCCGGCAGATGGAGACAGAAGAGGAAGGGCGTGGCTGAGCCGCCGCGTCGGTTTCTCGGACCGAAGTGAACCTCCGCAAGGATTGCTTATGCCGGATTGATCCCTTTGGCGTAATGTGGAAAGCGGGTCGGCGCACGCTCACGTGCAATGACCCGGAAGGGCGGCTCCGGCGGGTATACGCCGGAGCCGTTGCCTTTTTCCGTAACCGCGCCCTGCGGCGAAGCGCTCGCTGGAGCGTCGTGCGGAGTACCGTGAGGTAGCAGGGCCGTATCGCCGTCGCACTGCTCTCTACGGAGGGGCGGACACCATGGCCGACTCCGACACCCCCGACCTCCCCAGGGTCCTGCCGGACGCGGCCTACCAGTCGGTGAAACCCGGGACGGCCCTGCTGAGGCTGGAGACGACACACGCACGCGAGGGAATCCTTGACGGCGCATGGTGGCCGCGGTCCCGGGACATCGGTGCGGAGCTCCCCTCGCTGATCTCCGCGTTGACCGAGCATCTCGGACCTGTCACCCGGGTCGGTCTGGACGGCAGCGCCTGGGACGAACTGCCGACCCGGGTGATGGTCGACGACCGAGTGGTGCACATCGACTCCTTCCCGGTCGGTGACGACACCGTCCTCATCACCCGAGGCGACCGGGACCATTTCTCCCTGATGCTGGTCCCTCCGGACACGTCGCCCGACGCGGCACATGCCGCGATGGCCAGGGCCGTACGGGCCGACAACGTCACCGAGGCCAGACAGATCCTCATCGATACGGGCGGCGACCCGCCACCTACCCCGGCCTGAAACCTCCGTCGCGGATCGACTCCCCGTCGGCCTGGACGCTAGATGCGGGCGAACCTCTCCGTCTGCTGCGTGAATTCCTGGGCCATAGCGGCGCTGACCGTGGGCTTGGTGTCGCGGATCGTGTCCAGATGGTCGTCGGTGGTGGGGGTGGTCCGGGTTCCGGTGTCGAAGGTGCCCTCGAACTGGGCCGGGGAGTGCCGGGGCGTGACGTATGCCGGTTGCCGGACCGGTCTCACGCCCGACGCCTCGCATGCCCTGCCCCAGCACTCCTTGGCTGTGTTACGTGGGAGGTGTGCCGCGTGTTCCGTTCAGCCCGTCGCTCCCCATCAGTCCGCCGGGCCTCGACGAGGAGTACCCTGGTAACTACCGAGAGCATCTCGTACACCGGCTTCAACGCTGACGTCGTTCTCGGCGATTCACGACAACCGGGCTGGCCGTGACCGGCCCGGGGTTGGGTCCGCGCCATGACCGCGACCATTCCGTTCACACGCGCAGTCGAAGGCCGGGCTTCTTCTTCGTCACCGCTCCGACTCACGCTGGCGTCGGCCGGCGCCCCTCAGGCCCTGATCGACGGTGCCTGGTGGCCCCGTTCGCGCAACCTGACGGAGCAGCTCCCGGCGCTCGTCGAATGTCTCGACCCGCTGTGGGGGCGGATCACCCGGGTAGCGGTGAGCCGCACGTTCTGGCCGGTCATTCCAGGAGAAGTGCCCGCGCACGGCCACATGGTGCGCGTCGGCTGGTCTAACGCCGGGCAAGACCCGTACAAGCTGTTGCTGCTGTCCTACACGTTCGGCCGCTGGGACCTGCTGGTGATCCCACCGGAGACAGACCCGGCCACCGCGGCCCACCTCATGGCCACGGCCACTGACCCGTCGCGGAGCCTCACCGCGACCGGCCTGATCCATGAGGCCGGACGTTTCCGGGCCGCGGCAGAGGCAGCGGCCGACTCGGACTCGCTCCGGGAGGCGGTCTGGGACTCCGAAGGCGGACATGACGCCCGCCACCCGGCCTCACGTACTCCTGCTGAAGCGGTCATCTACCACGTGCCGACCCCGGCAGCAGGAGTGTGAGAGGCATGGACACCTTCGTGACGGTGAGTGTGCTCCTCGCGATGATCGTCTTTGGTGTGATCGTGATTCAGCTGTTCACCGCGAGCCACGATGATCGCATGGAGACCCTGGCCTCCGGCCGTACCCGGCGGTGGCGGTTCTCGCCATGGCGCCGCGCAGAGAGCCGCACAGAGAAGTGAACCCGCCCCGAGGAGGATCGTGGCGCCGGCTCCGCCGGTAGGGCGTTCGCGGGCAGCGGCGGGAGTGGAACGGTCAGCGTGCCGTCGGCCATGTCCATGGTGGTGCGGCTGTCGGCTCACTCCAGGAGGGCGAGGTGGTCGGCGGCGCCCCCGCGCCATTCGATCAGGAAGAGGGTCGCGTCGTCGCTGGTGCGGCCGCCCCGTTGCTGCTTCAGAGCGTGGGAGAGTGCGCGCACCACCGCGCGTACTCCCTTCTCTGTGTGTTCGATGCGGTTGACCCAGTGGATGAGTTGCTCCTCGCCGAACTGCTCTTCACCGGCTTCGTGCTCCTCGATCAGGCCGTCGGTGAAGCACAGCACCCGGTCGCCGTGTTGGAGCATCTGCTCGCTGATCTGGGGCTCTTCACCGCCGAAGCCGACCGGCAAGGTGGTCGGGCCTGTCAGTTGCCGCGCGACCTGGTGGTTGCGGATCAGCAGCGGCGCGGGGTGGCCCGCGTTGACCCACTGCAGGTGGCCCGTTGAGATGTTCAGACGCATCATCTGCGCGGTGACGAAGTGGTCGAGCCCGAACTGGTCGGCGATGGCCCGGTCCATGAACGCATAGATCTCGGACAGGCCGATGTCGGCACGTCTGGCGTGCCGGTAGGCCCCGACGGCGACGGTCGCCATCGTGGCGGCGTCCAGGCCGTGGCCCATCGCATCGACCATGGCCAGGTGCAGGATGTCCTCGTTGAGGGCGTAGTCGAAGCTGTCGCCTGCGACGCTGTAGGCGGGCTCCAGGATTCCGGCTACTGCTGCCTGCGGGACGGACATCGCCAGCGGCGGCAGCAGAGACCACTGGATCTCGGCGGCCACGCTCATCGGTTCGCGGCGCCGGGCGAGGAAGAACTGGTCGGTGTAGCTGTGCTTGGTGACCAGCATGTCGGCCACGAGCGAGGCGAGTCTGCGCAGCAGCCGTCGGTCGTCGTCGTGGATATGTTCCCCTGCGAACCGCGATGATCCGCAAGGGCGTTGGGGCGGGAACGGCCGGTCTTCTCCTTACTCCACGCGGTGTGGTCTGTGGCGGGTGACCTGTAGGCGGACCTCGGTGGGCGGGTCAGGGAGACCGGTGGACCGGCGAGCGGTGCTGAGCGGGCCGTCGCAGAGGGCAGCGAGAGTGGCGCCGGGCGTGCCCTCGGGGGTGAGGGTGAGCCTGATGCGGGTGCGGTGGTGGGCTGGTCGGCCGGTGATGCGCACGGCCGCATGCTCGACCGTCGGCAGGGCACCGGCCTCGGCCGCGATCGCGTCGCTGAGCGCGCGGTCGCGCAGTTCGACGCTCTCCTGCCGTGGTGTGCGGCCGACGGGCAGGGAGCCGGGGTGGCGTCGGCTCAGCTGGGCGAGCAGCCACCACAGGGCGAGCAGGGCGGTGAGGACGAGGGCGGCGATGACCGCGGGCCACCACCACCAGCCCTGGCTGCTCCAGCGGGCCCGGTCGGCGGAGCAGAGCAGGACGTCGGCCGGCGTGGTCAGGGGCCAGCCGGCGGGCGGGACCAGATCGTGCCGCCGGTAGAGGTCGAGCCCGGCGAAGAGGATCAGCAGCCCGCCGCCGAGCAGAACCAGTCCGGCGAGGGCCAGCAGACTGCGGTTGAGTGCGGATCGCGGTGACATGGTGCGGGCTCCCGGTGGTGCGGTATCGGTCAGTCGGTGCGTTGCCGCACCCGTACGACGATTCGGGGAGGACGAGCGAGGGCCAGCTGGTCGCATTCCTCGCCGAGGACGGCGGTGAGGTCGTCCTTCACCCGCTGGGGGTCGCGGAAGCGGACGTCCGCGCGGGCTTTGACGCGGTGGCGGCCTACCAGGACACGCGCCGCGCCGACTCCAGGGACCCGCATCGTGGCGTCACGCAGCAGGGCGGCGGCGCCGTCGCGGTCCAGGAAGGCCAGCACTCGGGGGCAGCCGGCGGGGGAGCACAGGGGCAGCCAGCGGCGTTGACCGGGGGTGAGGGCCAGGACGATCAGCCAGACGCCGACGGCGGCGGCCACGGCGGCTCCCGTCAGCATCCACACGTCGTCCACCGGGCGGGTGGCCAGTTCGTCGGCCAGATGCCGTCGCCAGGCCGCCGCCGGGCGTCCCGCCCGTACGGCGATGACGTCGACCAGCGCCGCGACCGCGGCCACGAGGATCACCGAGGCGACCAGTGCCGCCGTGATGCGACGCGCGGACCACTTGCGGTGGGTTCGGTGCCCTCTGCCGCGCTCACCGGGTGGGAAATCCGAGGTGGACAGGTCGCGATCGGGCGGGTCGGGCTCCTTCGCCAGCGGTACGGCGCCACGGTGCGCGGACGGCGCGCCGCTGCGGCCGGGAGGACCGGGATCGGGTGTCATCGCGATCGCCCTTCCTCCACGACGTGCTGTGCGACCTGGGTCGCGTGGCCGCTCACTGCACCCGCCCCCGGCTCGCCTCGGCGACGGTCACCAGCCGCCGGACGGTGAGGAGGACCTCTCCCACCCGCAAGCCGGTCAGCTGGGCGACCCGTTCGGCGACGTCCTGCTGGATCCGCTCGCAGACACGGGGGATGTCGGTGGGGTAGGGCAGATCCATGGTCAGATGCAGGCGCACGGACCCCGTACGGACGGCGGCGGAGGCGTGGGGTGCCGCCGGTCCGCCGCGGTCGGGCGGTACGGCGGCGCGCCGGGACTGGGCCGTGCGTGCGGCCTGGGCGGCGATACGGGCGACCACCCTGTCCGGGATGACGGTGGCGCCCCGCTCGGCCGGGGGCGGCAGCCCGGCGGTCGGCGCGGGCGGGCTCGACCCCTCCCCCGGGGGAGCGGGCCTGGTCCTCACCGCTGCCTCCGTGTCCGGAGGTCGAGGTCGCCCTGTACGACGAGTCCGACGATCAGCCCCGCCGCACCCAGGACCAGCACCAGCAGAAAGGCCCAGAAGCCGCCGAAGTAACCGGCGAAGCCGAGGGCCATGCCGGCCGCGAGGCCCGTCATTGCTGCGTTCATCTCGCACTCACCCGTCTCGCGCAGGGGCGTCGCCGTGCGCGCGATCATCCGCGCCCGCAAGGGGTGCGGCGGCGGATCACCTCACGCGGCCCTCGGCCGGTTCGGCTTCTTCCTCCTCGTCGGGCAGGTGGACGTCGTCGACGGCGATGTTCACCTCGACGACCTCCAGGCCCGTCATCCGCTCCAAGGCGCTGATCACACTGGTGCGCACGTCGCCCGCGACGTCGACGATGGAGACGCCGTACTCGACGACGACGTCTAGGTCCACGGCGGCCTGACGCTCGCCGACCTCGACCTTCACTCCCCGCGTGACGGCCCCGCCTCCGCCTCCGGGAACGCGTTCCCGCATGGCGCCGAAGGCGCGCGCCATCCCCGCTCCCAGGCTGTAGATGCCCGGTACCTCGCGGGCCGCCATGCCCGCGATCTTCGCCACCACACCGTCCGCGATGGTGGTCTTCCCCCGTGTCTCGGCCGGAGCCCCGGCCCCGCTGTGGCCCTTGAGCGCGCTCACGCCCGCCTCGGGCCGGCTGCCCCCGCCGACGCTGGTGATGTCGTCCGTCATGGCGGTCGCCTCGATCGGTCGCTCGGACACCGGTGCGGTGCCCTTCCGAAGGGTTGGACATAGCGGGCGCCGCATTCCTCACACCCTCTGTATGTGATGTGCATCACATGTCACCCGTCGGGTACGCGGACGGTCCGAGCCTGTGCGGGGGTGCCGTGATCGAAAGCGTTGTTTCCCCATCGCCGGGCCGCGACCTGATGGGACGCGACCTGCCGGACGGCCTGCTGGCCGTACGGGCGGCCGAGGGGGACGAGGACTCCTTCGCCGTTCTCGTCCAGCGGCACGGCCGACCCCTCCTTGCCCTGGCCCGCTGCATGCTCGGCAACCCTCAGGACGCCGAGGAGGCAGTTCAGGACGCCTTCGTCAGTGCCTGGCGCCGACTGCCGGAATACCGCCACAGCGCGGAGTTCCATACCTGGATGTACCGGATCACCGTCAACCGCTGCCTGACCATACGCCGTCGCCGGCCGCCGCCCCTCCCGCTGGACGCAGTCGTCGAGCCCGCGGCGAGAGACGCCTGGAGCCAGCCCGCCCGGTCCGCCGAGCAGGAAGCGGCCACCGCCGCCCTGTCCCGCGCACTCGGCGATCTCGACGCCGGGCAGCGACTCTGCTGGATCCTGCGGGAGGTGCAGGGCCTGTCCTACAAGGAGATCTCCGACGTGACGCGGACCAGCGAACAGACGGTGCGCGGCAGACTGTTCAGGGCACGCCGATCCCTGCAGGAGGCGATGGGCCCATGGCGCTAGACGACCCGCACGCGCGGCCTTCCGGACCTCCCGGAGCCGACGGGACCGGTTCCGAGCCGGGTGCCACAGACGTCCCGGCGTTCGCAGGTGACGAGGTCCTGCCCTGCGGCCGGCTGCTCAGCCGGGTCTGGGAACAGGCCCGGGACGCGGTGCCGGCCGCGGACCCGCACACCCTCTCCTGCCCTCACTGCCGCGAGGCCGTCGAGGGACTGGCCGCCGTGAACGCGGCCACCCGAGCGCTGCGCGCCGAGGACACGCCCGGCCTCCACGCGCTCGCCGACCGCGTCATGGACATCGTCAGGGCAGAGGTACGGCTCGGGCGGCTGCTGCCCCTGGCCGACCCGGACCGGGAGCTGCGAATCGCCGAGAGCGCCGCGGCGAAGGTACTCCGGCAGGCCGCCGACACGGTCCCCGGTGCCAGGGCCGCGACCTGCCGGCTCGTACCCGTGGGCGAAGGCACCGACGTGCGGGTGACCATGACCCTCGCCGCCGCTCTCGACCGCCCGCTGCCCGACCGGGTGCACCAGGTGCGCCGATCGGTCCTCCACTCGGCCGGACAGGACCTGGGCCTTGCCGTGACGGCCGTCGACATCACCGTGGTCGACGTCCTGGAGCCGGAGCCACCCCTCCGTCCCGGCCTCACGCCCGCCGGCGGTGCGTGATGACCGTCATCCGCACGACCACGCTCCTCGACGCCGCAGCGGAGGCGGCCCTCGCGGTTCCCGGTGTGGCGGGCCTGCAACCCCGTCTCTGCCATCGCCTGGCGGCAGCCGCCGCGCCCACCCGGTCGGACGCCACGCTGCGCCGCACATCGCCCGAGGAAGGCATCCGCGCCGACCGGTCGCCGGACGGTTCGGGATGGCACATCGAGGTGCGCTGCGTCCTGTCCGAGGGCCGGCGGGCGCTGGACGTCGCCCAGAACGTCCATGACCGGGTGGGAACCGCCGTCATCTCCCGCCTCGCCGCCCTCGATGCCGTGGAGCGGGTCACCGTCGAGGTCACCGTGACCGGTATCGCCACCCGGCACGACGTGGCGTGAGTCCGGTTGCGCGTTTCCAGCCGCAGCTCATAGGGGGGTCCGGGCGCAGAACACCGGCAACGATGGTACGTCGACGAGGCTCTCGCCTTCGCCCGCGTCTTCGAGCTGCCCCTCGAAGAACTGATGTCACCGCCGCTGGAAGGGCTGGACCTCAACAGCAGACGACTCGTCCAGGAAGCCGTGGAGGCGTACTACGAGACGCGCGACGCCGAAGATCGCCTGCACCAGGCCATCGTCGGTATCGCCCTCCAGGCGGCGGAGGACGAGGCGGCCGAGCGCCGGGGCGGCAAGCCCGTCGAGCTGCCCCACATGGTGACCCACGACCTGCGCCACTCCTTCGCCTCCGCCCTCATCGCCGGCGGAGCGAGTGTCAAGCGGGTCCAGCTGGTTCTCGGCCACGCGTCCGCCGTCATCACGCTGCGGATCTACGCCCATCTGTGGCCGGGCGAAGAAGACCGCACCCGGACCGTCATGGACGCCGTTCTCGGCGGCCTGCGGACCGGGTGCGGACAGGGAGACACTGCAATCAAAGAAACCGCAGGTCAGAAGGCGTAAAAGAAGATCAAGCCTTCTTGGTCTCCCAGAAGATCTTGTCGATCTGGGCGATGTAGTCCAGCGCCTTCTGGCCCGTCGCCGGGTCGGTGGACGCCTTGGCGGCCGAGAGGGCCTTCAGGGTGTCGTTGACCAGCTGGTGCAGCTCCGGGTACTTCTCGAAGTGCGGGGCCTTGAAGTAGTCGCTCCAGAGCACGGAGACGTGGTGCTTCGCGAGCTCCGCGCGCTGCTCCTTGATGACGGTGGCACGCGCCTGGTAGTGGGGGTCGTCGTTGCCGGCCATCTTGTCCTGGATGGCCTTCACCGACTCCGCCTCGATGCGGGCCTGGGCAGGGTCGTACACGCCGCAGGGCAGGTCGCAGTGGGCGCTGACCTTGACCTTGGGGGCAAACAGGCGGGAAAGCATGGAGCATTCCTTCCTCGTGATCGTCTTCTCAGGTGCGACATTACTCCCTGAGGAAGGCGATTTCTCGGGTGCCCCCTAGGGCTTAGGACAAAAGTCCAGGGTCAGACTGAGACTGGTGGAGGAACGGACCGGGGAGGTGCCGGGGATGCCGGAGCTGTCGCAGGAGACCGAGCGGGGGAGGGCCGTGGCGCCCTTCGGAGTGGCGGAAGTGACCGGGCCGTCCATGGTGCCCACCCTCCTCCACGGGGACCGGCTGCTGGTGCAGTACGGCGCGTCGGTCCGGACGGGGGACGTCGTCGTTCTGCGGCATCCGTTCCAGCAGGACCTGCTCGTCGTCAAGCGTGCCGTGGAGCGGCGCGACGGCGGCTGGTGGGTGCTCGGGGACAACCCGTATGCGGGCGGGGACAGCTCGGATTACGGCGTTGTACCCGATGAGCTCATCCTCGGGCGCGCCCGCTTGCGGTACCGGCCGCTCCCCGCCGGTCAGCGCTCGCCGCTGACGCTGGTGCGCTGGGCGCTCTCCGCGGCGAGGCTGCTGCTGCCCGACCGGTCGGCCTCCAGGCGCTTGCGGGCCCGGTAGGCGGCCACGTTCGCCCGGGTCGCGCAGCGGTCGGAGCAGTAGCGCCGGGAGCGGTTGGTGGAGGTGTCCAAGTAGGCGTTGCGGCAGGGGGTCGCTTCGCACAGGCCCAGGCGGTCCACGCCGTACTCGGTGAGGTGGAAGGCCAGGCCCATCGCGGCGATCGCCGCGTAGCCCGCGGTTGCGTTCGACGGGTGGTCGGCCAGGTGCATGTGCCACAGCGGACGGCCGTCCTCGTCGCGGTAGTCGTGGCCGGAGATCTGCGGCGACACCGGGAACTCCAGCAGCAGTGAGTTCAGCAGGTCCACGGCCAGCGTCTCGTCGCCCTTGTCGGCCGCCTCGAAGACCGCGCGCAGCCGCCCCCGCACCGAGCGGAAGCGCGTGACATCGGCGTCGGTGGCACGGCGGGCCGCCGAGGAGTTGGCGCCGAAGAGGTCGCGGACGGCCTCGACCGAGGTCAGCGAGTCCTTGCCCCGGGCCGGTTCCTCGCTGTTGACGAGACGGACGGCGTAATCCGAGTAATAGGCCAGTTCCACTTGTAGTCCTTACGAGGGCGCTTTATGGTCGTGTCTGCGGTCGGGTAACAGCCGGTCGTGCTTCCAGGGTATTACGCAGACAAGGGGGACAGGCTTCATGACTACGAGCACGGGCACCGACTGGGCCGCGTGGCAGGAGAGCTGGGACCGGCAGCAGGAGTGGTACATGCCGGACCGCGAGGAACGCTTCCGGATCATGCTCGACATGGTCGAGGCGCTGGTCGGCACCGCCCCGCGGGTCCTCGACCTCGCCTGCGGCACCGGCAGCATCACCGCCCGGCTGCTCCAGCGGTTCCCGGCGGCCACCAGCACCGGCGTCGACCTGGACCCGGCCCTGCTCGCCATCGCGCGCGGCACCTTCCAGGGCGACGACCGGGTCGCCTTCGTCGCGGCCGACCTCAAGGATCCGCACTGGCCGGCGAAACTGCCGTACGACTCCTACGACGCCGTCCTGACCGCAACGGCCCTGCACTGGCTGCACAGCGAACCCCTCGCGGCCCTCTACGGTCAGGTCGCGGAGCTGGTCCGCGACGGCGGTGTCTTCATGAACGCGGACCACATGATCGACGACAGCACGCCCCGGATCAACGCCGCCGAGCGCGCCCGGCGCCACGCCCGTATGGATCAGGCCAAGCGGGACGGTGCCCTGGACTGGGCCGAATGGTGGCAGCTCGCGGCCGAGGACCCGGTTCTCGCCGGGCCCACCGTCCGCCGCTTCGAGATCTACGGCGAGCACGCGGACGGCGACACGCCCTCGGCCGCCTGGCACGCGCGCACTCTGCTTGCGCAGGGCTTCGGCGAGGCCCGGCCGGTGTGGTGCTCGCCGTCGGACACGCTGCTGCTCGCCCTCAAGTAGCGGCCGGTACGACGGCGGAGGCGGAGAAAGCGAGAAACGGAGGCGGTACGGACATTCGTACCGCCTCTCTGCGTCCCCGGGGGACTCCCACCGCACTGGTACGGGCGAGACGGTCCGATCCGGTGGACCGGCGGAAAGGGGGAGGGATGACGCGGGGCGCGGAAGCGACTCTGCACGCCGTCGTCGAGGGCAGACGCACGGCGCTGTTCCACAGCGCCTATCTGCGGCAACCGCGACGAGGCCGAGGACCTCGTCCAGACGACGCTCGTGAGGGTCGTGCTCGGCGCGCGCCGGCACGGGCGTCTGGAGAACCTCGACGCGTATGCGCGCAAGACGCTGGTCAACACCTTCATCTCGGCCCGCCGCCGGTTCTGGCGGCGCGAACAGGCGGTGGTGCGGCGGGGTTCGCCGAGCTGCTGCCCCGGCACGTCGGCAAGGTCCGGGAGGTCTCGCTGCTGCGGCTGATCAAGGGGGTGCCGAAGGCGCCGCTGCCCAAGGACGTGGGGCCGTACGACGGCGACTACGCCATCGCCCGGAAAGACGGGGTCGGGTACGTCACCGTGCGCGTGATGCCGGCGAAGGCGGTGCAGGCCAAAGAGGCCGACCGGGACCCCTGCCACGTCGGCAACGTGACACCGCCGGTGCTGAAGTGCACCAACGAGAAGGTGCCCGGTGGCGTGCTGTCCATCTGGCTCACGCCCGCCCAGAAGCTCACCCAGCCGTCGTACTACGGCGCCGAACTTCAGGCGCGGCTGCTGCGGAAGGACGGCAGCCTGCTGTCCGTCCGTGACTGGACGGGCTTCCTGGGCCAGGGCTCGCAGGGCCCAGTGCTCAAGACGTTCCCGCTGACCCGGGCGCAGCTGCGCGAACTGGCGCTGAAGCCGCAGCTGCTGCCGTAGCGGGGCGGCGCACGAAGAGGGCGCACGAAAAGGGGCGGTACGGGGATCCCGTACCGCCCCTTGCCGTGCGTGCCGCTACAGCACCTTGGACAGGAACGCCTGTGTCCGCTCGTGCTGGGGGTTCGTCAGGACATCGCGAGGATGGCCCGATTCGACCACCACGCCCTCGTCCATGAACACCAGGCTGTCGCCCACCTCGCGGGCGAAGCCCATCTCGTGGGTGACGACGACCATGGTCATACCGGACTCGGCGAGGTCCCGCATGACGTCCAGGACGTCACCGACCAGCTCCGGGTCCAGGGCCGAGGTCGGCTCGTCGAACAGCATCAGCTTCGGATCCATGGCGAGGGCCCGGGCGATCGCCACCCGCTGCTGCTGGCCACCGGAGAGCTGCGAGGGGTAGTGCCCGGCCCGGTCGGCCAGGCCCACGCGCTCCAGCAGCTGCATGGCCCGCTCCCGGGCCTGCGCCTTGCTCTCGCCCTTGACCTGCACCGGCGCCTCGATGATGTTCTCCAGCGCCGTCATGTGCGGGAACAGGTTGAAGCGCTGGAAGACCATGCCGATGTCCCGGCGCTTGCGCGCGACCTCGCTGTCCTTCAGCTCGTACAGCTTGTCGCCCTTCTGGCGGTAGCCGACCAGCTCGCCGTCGACGTACAGCCGGCCGGCGTTGATCTTCTCCAGATGGTTGATGCAGCGCAGGAAGGTCGACTTGCCGGAGCCGGAGGGGCCGATCAGGCAGAACACCTCGCCCGGCTTCACCTCCAGGTCGATGCCCTTGAGCACCTCGACATGGCCGAAGGACTTGTGCACGCCCTGCGCCCTGACCATCGGGACCGTGCTCCTGGCCGGGGTGTCCTGCGTCTTGCTGAGCTTGTCGGTCATGCCGTGACCTTCCTGCTCGAGAAGGTCGTCAGATGTCCCTTGACCTTCTGCCACGGGGTCGGCGGGAGGCTGCGGCTGGAACCGCGGGCGTAGTAGCGCTCGATGTAGTACTGGCCGACGCTCAGGACGGATGTCATGATCAGATACCAGGCCGCGGCGAGGAAGTACATCTCCACCGGAGCGCCGGAGTTCTGGCCGATGTCCTGGGCGTAGCGGAACAGCTCGGGGAACTGGACGGCCGCCACGAGCGAGGTCGTCTTCAGCATGTTGATGACCTCGTTGCCCGTCGGCGGCACGATCACGCGCATCGCCTGCGGGATGATCACCCGGCGCAGGGTCTTGCCGTGGCTCATGCCCAGCGCGTGGGCCGCCTCGGTCTGGCCCTCGTCCACCGCGAGCAGACCCGCCCGGCAGATCTCGGCCATGTACGCCGCCTCGTTCAGACCCAGGCCGAGCAGCGCCGTCAGCAGCGGCGTCATGAAGTTCGACCAGTAGTCCTTGTAGAACGGCATCAGGTTGATGTAGTGGAAGACCAGGCCCAGGTTGAACCACAGGAACAGCTGGACCAGGACCGGGGTGCCGCGGAAGAACCAGATGTAGAACCAGGCGATGGACGAGGTCACCGGGTTCTTCGACAGCCGCATCACCGCGAGGACGATGCCGCCGACGATGCCGATCAGCATCGACAGGACCGTCAGCATGAGGGTCTTGTAGACACCGGTCATGATCCGGTGGTCGAAGAAGTAGTCCGGCACCGCCTGCCAGTTGATGTCGCCCTGGCTGAAGGCGTAGACGATCGCCACGAGGAGCGCGATGGCGACGAGGGCGGCGACGTACCGCCCGTAGTGCCGGACCGGGATGGCCCGGATGGCCTCCGGGCCGGCCGGGGGAACGGGGTTCTCCCCGGCGCTCTCCCCGGAGCCCTTTCCGGCCGTCTTCTCGATGTCAGTCACGGGTGTTGCCTTTCAGTGGCCGCTTCTGCTGCTTGCGCGGGTCACTTGCCGCCGTTGATCACGGACTCCGTGACGGCGCCGTCCTGGGCGCCCCACTTCTTGAGGATCTTCGCGTACTCGCCGTTCTTGATGATCGCGTTCATCGCGGCCTGCAGCGCGTCACGCAGCTGGGTGTCCTTCTTGGCCACGGCGATGCCGTACGGGGCCGCCTCGACCTGCTGGCCGACGATCTGGAAGTCCTTGCCGCCGCCGGAGGTCTTCACCGCGTACGCGGCGACCGGGAAGTCGGAGGAGGCCGCGTCCACACCGCCCGAGCGCAGCCGGGTCTGGGACTGCTGGTCGTCGTCGAAGGGCTCGATGGTGAGCTTCTTGCCGCTCGGACACTTCTTGGCCTCCTGCTTGGCCAGGTCCTCCGAGACGGTGCCGCGCTCCACGGCGATCTTCTTGCCGCACAGGTCCGACCAGCCGTTGATGCCCTGGGTGTCGCCCTTGCGGGTGTAGATGGAGACACCGGCGGTCAGGTAGTCGACGAAGTCGACGCCCTCGCCGACCTTCTTGCCCGAGTCCGGGTCGACGCCCTCCTGGCGGTTCTTGTTGTCGGTCATGGCCGACATGGCTATGTCGTAGCGGCCCGAGCGCAGACCGGTGAGCAGGGCGTCGAACGTGCCGTTCTGGAACTCCAGCGTCACGCCGAGCTGCTTGCCCATGGCCGCCGCGAGGTCTGGGTCCAGGCCGACGGCCTTGCCGGAGGAGTCCTTGAACTCCACCGGGGCGTACGCGATGTCCGAACCGACCTCGATCTTGCCCTTGTCCCGGATCTCTTTGGGGAGCTTGTCGGCCAGCGGGGCACTGGCCGTGGACGCGCTGCCGGAGCCCTTGTTCGTGTCCTTGGTCTGGTCACCGCAGCCGGTGAGCAGCAGGGCGCCCGCGACCGCGATCGCACCGGCCGCTGCCAGACGGGAGCGTGCGGCGGTCGTACGACGGGTGGAGCTTGCGGTCATCGTGGTTCCTCCGGCGGATGGGAAGAGGTGCGATGGGTCAGCGAGAACACACACCTGCGGGTGTCGCGACCTCGTGGGTTTACCGCATCTTGCCATTCGGACTAGCCCATTCAGGGGCGCGGCTATGTCAAAATCGGATAACGGGTCACCCCCGAACCGCATCAGGTCGGTACATCCTTGGTCGTTCACCACCGAACCATCTGCGGGAATCCAGCCTTCCGGCCGGAAAATCTTCGGCGTGTCTCACGATGTGGTCGCCGCCAGCGCCGATCTACCGGCGTCTTCGCATGCTCGGCGCGGTTGTCAGCCGCGTGTCATTTCGCCGTGGCTTTCTGGTTCCGAGATGTGACCTTGCACCTAATGGACTCGTCGTGAGCACCGTCCGTCCGGTAAGAAGGTTCTTTACACCCCTCATCCGGGGCTCAGGGCGCGTGTGCGGCGCGCCCGTCGCGTATGGCCCGTACGTATCAGCAATCGGGCGGTACGCGGTGCCCGCCCACCCCTCACCAGGAGTGGTCGACCCTCAAACCATGCATACCTAAGGGGTAAAACGAAGTGGCAGCGGAGATCGTCAATCCTCGCAGCGACAAAACGGACCAGGACGGCGGGGCGGAGCCCCTCGATTCCTTCGATCCGGCGTTCGCGCTGCACCGCGGCGGCAAGATGGCCGTGCAGGCCACCGTGCCGGTCCGCGACAAGGACGACCTTTCCCTCGCGTACACGCCCGGCGTCGCTCGCGTGTGCACCGCGATCGCGGAACAGCCGGAGCTGGTCAACGACTACACGTGGAAGTCCTCCGTGGTCGCCGTCGTGACCGACGGTACGGCCGTGCTCGGACTCGGGGACATCGGTCCCGAGGCCTCCCTCCCCGTGATGGAGGGCAAGGCGATCCTGTTCAAGCAGTTCGGCGGCGTCGACGCGGTCCCGATCGCGCTCGACTGCACCGACGTGGACGACATCGTCGAGACCGTCGTGCGGCTTGCCCCGTCCTTCGGCGGAGTGAACCTGGAGGACATCTCGGCACCCCGGTGCTTCGAGATCGAGCGCCGGCTCCAGGAGCGCCTGGACATCCCGGTCTTCCACGACGACCAGCACGGTACGGCCGTCGTGACGCTCGCGGCGCTGCGGAACGCGGCGCGGCTCAGCGGGCGGGAGATCGGGCAGCTGCGGGCCGTCATCTCGGGCGCCGGCGCGGCCGGTGTGGCCATCGCCAAGATGCTGGTCGAGGCCGGCATCGGGGACGTGGCGGTGGCGGACCGCAAGGGCGTCGTGTCGGCAGGCCGGGAGGACCTGACCCCGGTCAAGCGGGAGCTCGCGGGCTTCACCAACAAGGCCGGCATCACCGGCTCGCTGGAGGACGCCCTCGCGGGCGCGGACGTCTTCATCGGCGTCTCCGGCGGTACGGTCCCGGAGGAGGCCGTGGCCTCCATGGCCGAGGGCGCCTTCGTGTTCGCGATGGCCAACCCGAACCCCGAGGTGCACCCGGAGGTCGCCCACAAGTACGCGGCAGTGGTCGCGACCGGGCGGTCCGACTTCCCGAACCAGATCAACAACGTGCTGGCGTTCCCGGGCATCTTCGCGGGCGCGCTGCAGGTGCGGGCCTCTCGGATCACCGAGGGCATGAAGATCGCTGCGGCGGAGGCGCTGGCCGCGGTGGTGGGGGATGACCTTGCCGCCGATTATGTGATTCCTTCGCCGTTCGATGAGCGGGTTGCTCCTGCGGTGACGGCCGCGGTGGCTGCGGCTGCTCGGGCCGAGGGCGTTGCTCGTCGCTGAGGTTGCGCTGAATGGCCCCGTCCGGTTTGGGCGGGGCCATTTTTTTCGCCCGCCCGCCCGACTCGGGTGTCGAAAGGATGCCGTGGGGGTGTTGGTGGCTCGGGTGGGGATGGGGAGCTCTGGGGAAGGGCGCGCGCTGGGGGTGGGTGGCTCGGGTGTTGAAGGGGCGCGCTGGGGGTGGGCAGCTCCGGTGTGGAAAGAGGGGGCCTGTGGCTGGGCGGCTCGGGTGTTGGAGAGGCGCCCTGGGGTGGTGGCTCGGGTGTTGACGGGGTGCCCCGCTGGCGTGGTGGGGGCCTGCGCTGGACGGGTGGCCCTGTGCAAGAGGGTATGTGTCACAGGTCCCTGCGGTTCCGTCGGCTGATCGGCGCACCTATCGTCGGCTGCATGTTCGCTGTCTACGCCGCCCGAATCGACCGCGACCAGCCGCTCACCGGCCTGGAGTTGGGGGAGCGTCCGGCTCCCGAGACCCGGCCCGGCTGGAGCACCATCACGGTGCGCGCCGCCTCCCTCAACCACCACGACCTCTGGTCCCTGCGGGGCGTCGGCCTCCCGGAGGACCGGCTGCCGATGATCCTCGGCTGTGACGCCGCCGGCGTCGACGAGGACGGCAACGAGGTCGTCCTGCACTCCGTCATCGGCCAGACCGGCCACGGCGTCGGCCCGGACGAGCCGCGCTCCATCCTCACCGAGCGCTACCAGGGCACCTTCGCCGAGCAGGTCGCCGTGCCGACCTGGAACGTGCTGCCCAAGCCCAAGGAGCTCTCCTTCGCCGAGGCGGCCTGCCTGCCGACGGCCTGGCTGACCGCCTACCGGATGCTGTTCACCAACGCCGGGGTACGGCCCGGTGACTCGGTCCTCGTGCAGGGCGCGGGCGGCGGTGTCGCCACGGCCGCGATCGTGCTCGGCAAGGCGGCGGGGCTGCGCGTCTTCGCGACCAGCCGGGACGAGGCCAAGCGGAAGCGAGCGCTGGAGCTCGGGGCCGTGGAGGCGGTGGAGCCGGGGGCCCGGCTGTCGCAGCGGGTGGACGCCGTCATCGAGACCGTCGGCGCCGCCACCTGGTCCCACTCCGTGAAGTCGCTGCGGCCCGGCGGCACGATCGTCATCTCCGGTGCCACCAGCGGGGACCGGCCCACGCACGCCGAGCTGACCCGGATCTTCTTCCTGGAGCTGAAGGTGGTCGGCTCCACCATGGGCACCAAGGAGGAGCTGGAGGATCTGCTCTCCTTCTGCGCCGCGACCGGGGTGCGGCCCGTCATCGACGAGGAACTGCCGCTGGACCGTGCCCGCGAGGGCTTCGAACGGCTCGCGTCCGGCGAGCAGTTCGGGAAGATCGTGCTCACCAACTCCTGAGGTCCTTCGGGAGAGTGGTCGTCGGGCGGGTCCAGGTGTCCGGGCCCGCCCTTTTGTACACCGGGTCTGTCAATGTTGGTTGACATGAAGGATGATGTCAACGTAGGTTGACATCATGACCGAGGCAACCGATCTCGCCGAGCGTGCCGGCGACCGTGATCCGCGGGTCGGACTACGGGCCGTGGCCGCGCTGCGCAGGCTGCTGGAGCAGCTGGAGGCAGTACAGGTGCGCAGTGCGCGCAACAAGGGCTGGTCGTGGCAGGAGATCGCCGCGGAGCTCGGAGTCAGCAGGCAGGCCGTGCACAAGAAGTACGGGAGGCAGTGATGTTCGAACGCTTCACCAGGGACGCACGTGAGGTCGTGAAGGGCGCGTTCGTCCACTGCGAACGCGCCGGTGAACAGACCGTCGGTGCCGAGCATCTGCTGCTCGCCCTTCTCGACCGCGAGGGCAGCCGTGCCTCCTTCGCGCTGGCCGCGCTGGGGCTCGGGGAGCGCAAGGCGTCCGTACGGGAGGCGCTGGACGAGGCGCGACGGCGGGCCGGGCTGTCGCGGGCCGACTCGGACGCGCTGGCGGGGCTGGGGATCGATGTGTCGGAGATCGTCGCCCGGGTCGAGGAGGTGCACGGTGTCGGGGCCATGTCCGGCGACCCGGAGGACCGGCGCCGGTGGTCGGGACGGCGGCCAGGCTTCGGCCGGGGCGCCAGGTACGTCCTGGAGCGGTCGCTGCGGGTCGCCGTCGGCCACCGCGACCGGCACATCGGCGACGAGCACCTTCTGCTCGCGCTGACCCTCCTGCCCGGGGCGGTGGGCGAGGTCCTGGCGGACCACGGCGTGACCCACGCGTCGGTGTCCCGCGTGCTGTACGGCGCAGGGGAGGCACAGGCCGGCTGAGGCGCGGTTTGCCGAAGGCGCGCCTCGGTCGGGCACCGGGCCGGCCGCGGCCCCACCCTCGCGGTCGGCAGCAGCGGGAGAATGCGTAGGCCGGCTGAGGGGTGGTTCAGCTGACGTGCCGCTGGGCCGAGGCTCCGGTCGGCCGCCGCCCCGCTTGTGTGGTCGGCAGTGGGGGCGCAGGCCGGCTGAGGCGCGGATCGGCTGAGGCGCCGGTCAGCTGCTACCCCGCCTCTGCGGTCGGCAGCGGTGGAGGAGGCGCGGGGCGGCTGAGGGATAGCCCGGTTGAGGCGCGGATCGGTTGAGGCATCGGTCGGCCGCTACCCCGCCTCTGCGGTCGGCAGCGGTGGAGGAGGCGCAGGGCGGCTGGGGGCAGCTCGGTTGAGGCGCCGGTCAGATGCCGCCCGCCTCCGTGGTCGGCAGCGACGGGAGATGCGCAGGTCGGCTGAGGGATAGCCCGGTTGAGGCACCGGCCGGCAGCCGCCCCGGCTCTGCGGGCGGCAGCCCGCCTTGCTCCCCGGCCGGCAGTCGCCTGCCCCTGCCAGGGTCGGCAGCAGTCCTGGTCCCCTCGGCCGGCTGCCAGCCCTGGTCCCCCTGGCCGGCAGCGCACTCTTCCCTCCCCCGGGGAACGGCAGCCCGCCTTGCTCTCATCGATCGGCTGCCGTCCTCCCCCGCTCAGGCCTTCGGTGTCCGCAGGAGCGCGCTGATGTGGGCCGCTGCCGTCGACAGATGGCGGCGGGCCTCACGGAGTTGGGTGGGGGTGACTCCGTGGTCGCGGGCCGCGTCGCGGATGTCGTCGCGGAAGCGGTCCAGGAGGCGGTCCAGGTCGCGGGCCGGGTCGCCGGTGGTGTCCTCGTGGGCCCAGGTGGGTTCGTACTCGGCCGGGAACTCCTCGTCGGGAGAGACGTAGTGCACGTCCGACGGTGCGGTGGTGGGCTTCGCGGCCGGTTCTCCGGGGGTGCGGGGGGAGCTCCAGTACTTGCCGAAGTCGCCCAGTTCCCTCGCCAGTTCGGACAGGCCCTCGCGGACGCCCGTCGGCCAGTCGCCCTGGGCGAAGTGGTCCTGGACGCGGTCCTGGACCTGGCGGGCGATGCGCTGCATCTCCTCCTGTGCCTGGGCCCGCGCCCGTGTCTGCGCCTCCTGGGCCTGGCGGCGGGCCCGCTGGGCCTCCTCACGGGCCCGGCGGCTCTCGTCCTTGGCGCGGCGGGCCTGTTCCTTCCACTCCTGCTTGACCCGGCGCATCTCCTCCTTGGCGGCCTTCCAGGCCTCCTTGTCGCCGAGGTCGCCGTACTCCCCGAAGGGGCCCGCGGCGCCGGCCGCCTTCGCGCCCCGGCGGGCCTCGGACGCGGCGGCGCGCATCTCGCGGCGCAGATCGCCGGCCGCGCCGCGCACGTCGGCCTGTATCTCGGCGGCCAGTTCGGCGACCGACTCGCGGATCTCCAGCTCCAGGTCGGCCAACTCGCCGCTGCGGCCCGCAAGTTCGGAGCGGCCCGCGTCCGTGATGGCGTACACCTTGCGGCCGCCCTCGGTGGTGTGCGTGACCAGGCCCTCGGCCTCCAGCTTGGCCAGCCGGGGGTAGACCGTGCCCGCCGAAGGGGCGTACAGCCCCTGGAAGCGCTCTTCGAGGAGCCTGATCACCTCGTAGCCGTGGCGCGGGGCCTCGTCGAGCAGCTTGAGCAGATACAGGCGCAGGCGCCCGTGGGCGAAGACGGGGGGCATGTCAGAGCACCTTCTTGTCGGTCGTGCCGTCGGCCGGGGTGTCGGTGCCGCCGGAGGCGTCGGCGCCCTGGCCGGAAACGGAATTGTCCCCCGAAACGGCCGGAGCACCGGCGGCGGGGGCGGTGCCGGGGTTCCGTGGTGACCCGGAGGGGCCGGCCGGCTCTGCGGGCCGGGCCTCCCACGGGGTGTCCGCCTCGTCCTCCTCGCGCGGCGGGCGGCGCAACAGGGCGATCGAGCCGGAGACCGTGGTGGCCCGCAGCCTGCCCGTGCCCGCGCCGAGGCGGCCGGTGATCTTGTGGGCCCCCCACTGGCCGTGCACCCGCAGTCCTTCGAAGGCGTTGGAGACCGTGCCGCTCGCGGTGTTCGCCTCCACCTCGGCGTCTGCCGGGTGCGGCAGACGGACGGCGATCTCGCCGGAGACGCTGGTGAGGCTGACCTCCGTCGGGCCGTCCGGGTCCAGGTCGACGATCATGGAGCCGCTGACGGAGTCGGCGCGGACGGAGCGGCCGGAGCCCGCGACCACCGTCAGGTCTCCCGAGACCGAGTTGAACCGCAGGTCGCCGGTGACCGCCTGGGCCTCCAGGTTGCCCGACACGGTGTCCGCGCGGACCGGGCCCGAGACGCCGACCAGGGTCGTGTCGCCGGTCACCCCCTTGACCACCGCCGGGCCGCGGATGCCGGAGACGACCGCGCCGGCGCCGACCACGCCCACCTCCACGCGGGTGTCGGCGGGGACCGCCAGGGAGACGACCGCGCTGCGCCGCCAGCCCTTGCGGTCGAGCCACTTGAGGAAGCCCTTCCAGGGCAGGTCCTCGTACGCCACCGTGAGGGTGTCGCCCTGCTGGGTGACCACCAGGGGTGGGCCTTCGATCTCCGAGATCTCCAGGCGGGCGGAACCTTCGTCGGTGCCCACCACGTTCACCGTTCCGTTGACGATGCGGACCTGGAGGTCGCTCACGCGGGAGTCGAAGGTCAGCTTCTGGGGCTCGTTGACGGACCACTCGGGCATGGGAGACCTCCTAGGGTCGGGCACGGGGACGACACGCCATATCGCGTCCTCCGAGAAACACGATATATCGTGGCCGCCGGAAGTCAAGGCACCCTTTCGCGTGAGTACGTATGCGTCATATCAGGCGTGATGTGGGCGAACTGCCTAGCGTGTTGGCATGCCGACGGACGCGTTCCAGGGCGGATACCGGGCCGCCTCCGCCACCGGGGCCCTGCTGCTGTGCCGGGCCGAGCCGGAGTCCGTCGCGCTTCTCGCCCCGCTGCTGCGCGAACGGATGGCGTTCACGCACGCGGGTGAGCGCTGGACCGTACTGGTGCCGGAGGGGAGTCCGTGGCGGGGAAACGGTACGGGGAGTGAACCGGTCGACCAGGTGCTCACCGGCTGGGCCTCCGCGCTCGCCGTCGGGTCCTCCTGGCCCGTGCTCGCGCTGTGGTGGGACGCCGACCGTGTCGGTTACACCCTTGCGTCCGGCTTCCGCCGTCCCGTCGGGTACGTCTGGCTGGCCAACGGCACGCCGGCGGGCGAGAACGAGGCGATGCACACCTTCGCGGGTCGGCTGGGGCTGGATCCGGTGCTGGACGTGCAGGCCCTGGACGGGCTGATGGCAATGGACTCCGACGCGGACGGGCGGGCACGGATGCGGGGGCTGATCGCCGTCCTCGCACGCGCGGGTGTCGCCTTGCCGGCGGGGCTCGTGCCGGGGGAGAGCGCCGAAGGGCTGCTGCAGGCCGCGGCGGAGGTGCCGGGCGGGGTGCGGTGGGTCGCGGGGGCCGGGTGGCGGGAGGCGGTGCGGGCGGAGTCCGGGCCGGGCGAGACGGGCGAGGGTGGCGGAGGGCTTGGCGTGTGGGCGCCGGGCTCGGGGGATCCGCGGGCTCGGTGGCTCGGGATGGTGCAGGTGGGCGTGGGGGTGCCGGTCACCGTGTGGGGGATCTGGCGGCGGAGTGGGGGATGGGTGGCGGCGGGGGTGCTGCTGCTGGCGCACGGGGCGCTGGGAATGGCGTACGAGGGGGTGCGCGGGCGCGGGTGACCGCGTGCGCCGGGGTGCGATGCGGGTGCGCTGCCGCTGGGCCGACCTCTGGGGGTGCCCCTGAGCTGCGGCTGGGCGGGGTTTGCGAGGCGCCCGGTGCTGCCGCTGGCCAACGGGGCGTTTCGCTCGCCCGCGCCGGCGGGGTGCCGCTGCGCCCACCCGTGCCGCCCCAGCGGCACGACTGCCCGCAGCTAGGCGGGCCGCGGCGCGGGGGACTGCGCGAGACCGGGCAACGGACGGCCCGCGGTCGCGCACGGTCTTGAGTGCCGCTGCGCCCACCCGTGCCGCCCCAGCGGCACGACTGCCCGCAGCTAGGCAGGCCGTGCGAAGGGGCGCGGGGAACTGCGCGACCAGCCCGTCACGAGTCCGCACCCGGCGACGGCCCGGCACCCCGCCCACACGAACCCCGCACCGCCCACCCCGAAACGTTGCATACGCTGTCTCTGTAGCCACCACCGCCATGGATGTTCACGCAGGAGACGCACCCCATGTACTTCACCGACCGTGGTATCGAGGAGTTGGAGAAGCGGCGCGGCGAGCAAGAGGTCACCTTTGAGTGGCTTGCCGAGCAATTGCGCACGTTCGTGGATCTCAACCCCGACTTCGAGGTGCCCGTAGAGCGGCTGGCCACCTGGCTCGCCCGGCTCGACGACGAGGACGACGAGTAGCCCCGTGCCGCCCATGGCGCAGGAGTAGGGGGCGATCATCAGCCGTATCGTTCGTTGCCTCTCCCCCTCCCCTTTCCCGGGAGTTAGCCTTCTTCTCCCATCGGCGAACGGGGGCGTCATGGCTGGCGGAATCGAGCGGATACGGCTGGACGACGGGACCGTCGTCTGGGCCAGGATCGCGGACGCGGACGCGGGCGGTTACGGCGGGGAGTACCGGGACACCTCATTCGGGGGCCGGATCATCGACATGGCCGGCGGACTCGCCGGCACGGTCGGCGGAGTCGTGCGCTCCCTGCGCGCCGGTCTGGACACACCGGCCCCCGTCGAGGTCTCCGTCAGCTTCGGAATCGAACTGACGGCGCAGGCAGGCAAGATCGTGAGCGCGATCGCGGAGGGCGGCGGCAAGTCGTCCCTGACCGTGTCCCTGACCTGGACCGAACCGGCCACCGGGGCCGACGGGGCGGATCCCGCACAGCCCGGCGGCACGGTCGTACCGCCGCGGTCCCCGGCCTCCGGCGCCGTATGAGCGCCTTCGCCGAGATGGTGCGCCCCTCCCTCGCACGCATCGGCGCACCGGGTGACGGGTATGCAACGGACGGTGACCCGTACTGGGGATCGGGCTTCTTCATAGCCCCGGGCTGGCTGTTGACCTGCGCCCATGTCGTGGGGAAGGGGGGAGCCGCGGTGTGCCGAGGGGAGAGCGCCATGAGCGTGACCTGGCTGGAGCGCACCCGCGCCGACGGCTGGGCGGAACGCACCGGCACCGGTACCGCCCGGCTCCTCGCCCCCCGTCCCGAGGCCGCGCAGGCGGTGCGTGACCGCTGGTCGTTCCCCGACCTCGCGCTCGTCCGGGTCAGCGGCGCCGACGACGTGCCCTGTCTGTGGCTGGCCGACCGGGAGGCCGGCCCCCGCACTCCGGTCGGCCTCTACGGCTGGTCCGTGCAGACCGGCGAGCTGGGCATCCGGCACGGCGACGGGGAGATCGCCGGCGCCGACGCGCGTGCCCTGCTGCTCACCGGGAGCCTGCCGGTCGGCGGCCTGTCCGGCGGCCCGGTGCTCGACCTGCGGCACGGCTCGGTGATCGGCGTGATCAAGGGGCGGCGGACGGAGGACGGCGTCGCCGTTCCGGTCACCGCGCTTTCCGAACTGCTCGACCTGAGGGACGGGGGCCGTACGGTACGCGAGGTGCTGCGCGCGCACGACCTGCACCATCTGCGCCGCCTCGAAGACCCTTCCGCCTCCTCACCCTTCCCGGCGTATCCCGACTGGACCTCCTTCCAGGCCGAACTGCCCGGGCACGCGCCCCCGGTCACCGGGATCGGCGCCGAACTGCGCACCCGGCTGTACGGCCACCTCGCACACCTGCCGCCGCCGGCCGGCGCGGGCGAGGTGGTCCACCTCGTGGAGGACGTGAAGGCGCAGGTGCGCGGCGAGCGCCTGCTGTCACTGGTGCTGCGCAATGTGCGCACCTGGCGCGAGGGCGCCGGGCTGCTCTCCGGGCTGCGCACCCTGCAGACGGGCGGCGGGGGCACCCTGGTCGATCTGGACGCCGTCCTGCTGTACGCGGCGAAGGTCGCCCGCAAGACGGCGTGGGAGCGCGCGGACGAGGTGGACCCGGCGCGGCTCGGCGCCTTCACCTCCTGGATCGCCGGACAGGCCGCCGGGCACCGGCACTGGGCGGTCGGCGAGGCCATCCGCGCCCTGCTGGAGGGCATCGACGACCCCCGGGGTCCGATCGACGACCGCCATGGCCCAATCCGAAACCACCAGGGCTCGTCGGACACCGGTGAAGGCGAGGAGCCCCTCGCACCAGAGGCCTCCGCATCCCAGCCCCCCGCACCCTACGCCGTCCGGACCGACGTCCTGGTCAAGGTCGGCGCGCCCATGTACGACGGCCGGTATCCGTGGAGCGTGCAGCTGATGTACGACGGTCGGGACGTCACCCCGGTCGCCGCCGACGACCGGGGCGTGCGCGCCGACGAGTTGGTGCGGGTGCTGCGCGAGCCGCTGGCCCGGGCGCTGAGCCAGGGTGATCATGGCGAGCATCTGGCCGCCGTCGAGGTGTTCCTGCCGCGCAGGCTGTTCGACCTGCCGGTGGACGAGTGGCAGCTGCTGTCCGAACCGCCCGGCGCGGAGGGGCCCGTGGGCGACGAGGACGCCGAGGACGAGTTCGTGGACGAGCGGGCCATGCCGCTCGGGATGCGGCGGACCGTCGTCGTCCGGGACGTGCGCCGCAACGCCCAGGCGCCCTCCCCGGAGTGGCGCCGGCGCTGGAACGGCGTGCGGAAGGGGCCGCTCACGGCCGAGACGCTGCACGGGCGGCCGGCGGCCGACGGGCATCCGCCCGGTGCCCGCCCCGGCGGCCGCTTCGCCTACTACGGTGCCCTGACCGGGATGGCCAATGAGGGCGTACCGGTGTACTGCGGGCCGGTCGGCAGTGGAGAGGGGCTGGCCGCGATGAATGACGCGCTGCGGGCCGGGCACCCGGTGGTGCTGTGGCGCCGGGACCGGCACGACCACGAGGAGTGCGGGGCCTTCCACCGGCAGGCCGCAGACCTGCTGAAGGCGGCCCGGCACGCGAGCGGGCTGCACGGTCCGGTGCGTGACCTGCGCATCCGCCTCGCCGACGCGGACACCGCCCGCGGGTACGGGCTGTGCGGGAAGATCGCCGTATTCTTCGACCCGCCGGACCGGCCGCCGTTCGGCGCCGAGGCGATGCGGCCACCGCCGCAGGCCGCGCCCGGCGGCTGACCCGCCGCGCGTGGACACGCCGCCAACCCGCGGACACGCCGTCAAGCCGCTTGCTTCACAAGGGCGTTCGTCCGGCCGGAAGTGAACGCCGGGCGCCCCGAACCTCGGCAGGCACGGCCCGCTGGCGGTAGCCTCGTAGGCCGGACGACCGGGACCCGCTGCATGATCACCAGAGCCGGGAGGAGCCCAAGGTGAACGACTGGCGGATCTACCGCGGAGTGGGTCAGCCGCACGACGGTGTACGGCGGTTGCCGGCGCCGCCGCCCTGGCGTGACTTCGCGGCGTCCCGGGAGAGCGGGGAGGCGGGCCCGGAGGACCCGAGCAGCGCCCGCCGGCTCGGGGTCCGCCGTCGGCTGGTGGAGAGCTATGCTCCCCGGCCCGCCGAGGTCGACGCCGTCAACGCGGCCCTCTATCTGCGCCGGCCCCTGCTGGTGACCGGCAACCCGGGCACCGGCAAGTCCACCCTGGCCTACGCGATCGCGCACGAACTGGGCCTCGGCAGAGTGCTGCGCTGGCCCATCGTCAGCCGTACGACCCTCCAGGACGGCCTGTACCGCTACGACGCGATAGGCCGCCTGCAGGACGTCCAGCTGGAGCGGGCCCGGGGCGGCGGCCAGGACGCGGCGAGCACCTCCGGCATCGGGTCGTACATCCGGCTCGGGCCGCTCGGCACCGCGCTGCTGCCCGCCGGCGAGCCGCGCGTGCTGCTCATCGACGAGCTCGACAAGAGCGACCTCGACCTGCCCAACGACCTGCTGAACACGCTGGAGGAGGGCGAGTTCGCGATCCCGGAGCTGGAGCGGCTGGCCGACCGCGAACCCGTCGTCGAGGTGCTCGACCACGACGGCGACCGGGTGGCCGTGCACGGCGGACGGATCGCCTGCACCGCCTTCCCGGCGATCGTCCTGACCTCCAACGGCGAACGCGACTTCCCCGCCCCGCTGCTGCGCCGCTGCATCCAGCTGGAACTGGAGGCGCCCGGCGAGGAGCAGCTGACCGCCATGGTCGAGGCGCATCTGGGGCCGGAGGGCGTCGCCGCGGGCGGCGAGCTGATCCGGCGGTTCCTGGAGCGCGAGCCGGGCGAGGTGCTCGCCGCGGACCAGCTGCTCAACGCCCTCTTCCTCACCCGGCACGACCCGCGCGCCCAGAGCCTCACCCGGGAGCGCATCGCCGAGATGCTCATGCAGCCGCTCGACCGTACGAGGTGATGGCCGGATGCCCGGCATGGGTCTGGACGAGCTGATCGGCAAGCTGCGCCAGGGCGGGCTCGACTTCACCGCCGAGGACGTGGCGGACGCGCTCTGGCTGGCCCGGCGGCTCGGCACGGGCCCGGCGCGCGACGCCCCCGGCCCGTCCCCGGCCGAGTCCGGCGGGCCCCTCCGGGACGGCACGCCGGCACCGGCACCGCAGGATGCCCCGCACGCCCCGCCGGACCCCGGCACCGGCACCGGCACCGGCCAGCGTCCGTCCCGCCCGGAGAACTCCACCACCCCCGTTCCCCTGCACATGCCCACGCCGGGCCCGAGCTCCGGTCCCGCGCGTCCGCGGCCCGAGGGCGCCCCGGCCGCGTTCCCCGTGCGCGCCCCGGCCGCCGGCGCGCTGCCCGGGCTGCTCGGCCTGGAGCAGGCGCTGCGCGCCCTCGGCCGTTATCGGACCGCCTCCCCCCGCGCCGAGGACGAGCGGATCGACGAGGAGGCCACCGCCGACCGGGCCGCCGCGGGCGGCATCCTGCTCCCTGTCACCCGGCCCGGCCGCCGCCGGCGCTGTGACGTCCAGCTCCTCATGGACACCGGCCCCGCGATGGCCGTCTGGGACCGGATGGTGGAGGAACTGCGCCAGGCCTGCCAGCAGTCCGGCGCGTTCGCCTCGGTCCACGTCCACCACCTGTACGCCGACGACTCCGGGGACTTTGCCGTCCCGCTCGTCGGTACGACCGCCGGTCCCGGCCGGCGCACCCGGTTACGCCCCGCCGACGAGCTGCACGACCCCACCGGCCGCCGGGTCACCTTCGTCATCAGCGACTGCGTGGGCCCGCTCTGGCAGAACGGCAGCGCCCAGCGGCTGCTGCACCGGTGGCCGCGCAACGCCCCGCTCGCCGTCGTCCAGCCGCTGCCGCCGCGCCTGTGGGGCCGTACCGCGCTGCCCGCCGAACCCGGACTGCTGGTGCGCGACGCCGAGACCGGCGGACGCCTGACCTTCATCCCCGACGACGAACCCTGGGAGGAACCGGCCGCCGACGCCCGGCCGGTGCCGGTCCTCACGCCCACCCCGGACGCCTTCGGCACCTTCGCACGGCTGCTCGCGGGCACCGGCCCCACCAGTGAGCGCGCCTGGGCCGCGCTCACCGGCCCCGGCACGGTCCCGCCGCCCGCGCCCGCCGTCGCCGGCCCGCCGAGCGAGGACGACCTGCTGCGGGCCTTCCGCGCCGGCGCCTCGCCCGGTGCGCTGCGCCTCGCGGTCTACCTCGCCGCGGCCCCGCTCACCCTGCCCGTGATGCAGCTCGTGCAGCGGGCCATGCTGCCCGACACCGGGCCCATGGAGCTGGCCGAGGTGCTGCTCGGCGGACTGCTGACCCAGCTCCCGGGCACCGCCGACCAGCCCTGCTTCGCCTACCCGCCCCGGGTGCAGGACCTGCTGCTGTCCTCCCTGGACCAGGACACCGCCGGACTTGTCCTCAAACACTGCTCGGCCTATGTGGAGCGGCACTTCGGCCGGGGCACCCGGAACTTCGCCGCGCTCGCGGCCGCGCGGCTCACCGACCACGACCCGGACGGCGGCGCCGGGCCCCTGCCCGACGACACCGGGGCGCAGGGCGAGGGCGGCAGCGTCGAGGCCGAGCTGTTCGCCCGGGTCCCCGCCCGTGTGCTGCGCTTCTACCAGCCCGAGCCCCCGGCCCGCGACCCGCTCACCGAGGGCGGCAGGCTGTTCGAGGAGTGGCGGCGTCGCGGCGACCCGGAGGCGCTGCGGCAGGCCCGGGACCTCGCCCGTACGGCGGTGACCGGCGCGGCGCGCGAACCGGACACCGCCGCACGGGCCCGGCTGCTGCTCGGCCGCGTGCTGCGCGCCGAGGCGGGCACGGCGGCCGCACGCGCCGCGGGCCGCCGCGAGGAACTGCTCCGCGAGGCCGTCACCGAACTCGCCGCCGCGTACGGGACGGCCGCCGCCGACAGTCACGAACAGGCCGAGGCCGCCTTCGAACTTGCTGCCTCCCGAAGAGAGTTGTGGCAGCTGACGGCGGAGGGTGAGCTTCTGACGGCCGCGCTGGAGGAACTCGACCCGGACCGTGCGCCGTGGCCGGGGCTGGCGGGTCGGGCGCGTGCGTGGGGCCGTTCGCGGCAGCGCGGGGACGGGGGCGGGGAGGCCGGAGGGCCGGTGGTCCGGTTCGGCGATCTGCAGGACGGTGACGCCATCCCCGGCACCCCCAGCTCTGGGGACGCCCGCGAGGACGGAGGCGGCACCGGTGCCGGCCCGGACGCCGGAAGCGTGCCCTGGGTCGTGGCCCTACACCGTGCCCGGCTTCTGCTGCGTGGCCGGATTCTGCTGGAGTTGCGGCGGGCCGGTGCCGCTGTGCCCGAACTCACGGAAGGCTGTGCTCTGTTGGAGCTTGGAGAGGCCTCCGATACGGTGCTGGCTCCCGCGTTGCTCGATCTCGCGCGGGCGCTGCGGGCCGCCGGCACCGAGGACGACGAGACGCGCCGGGTGCTGGAGCGGGCGGAGCGGGCCGCCGGGGACGATCCCGGACTGCTGCTGCCGGCCCTGGCCGCGCTCGCCGCCTTTCATGACGAGACGGGGCACAGCCGCGAGGCCGACGCGGCCTATGAGCGGGCCGTGCTGCTCGCCCCGGCCGACAGCGCCCTGCGGTGCCGGCTGCTGACCGGCTGGGGCGAGTCGCTGCTGCGGCGGGCCTCGGCGCCGGGTGGCGCGGGGCTGGTGGACCGGGCCGAGTACGTGCTGCGCGAGGCGCTGAAGGTCCTGCCGGCCCGCTCGGACCGGCGCGGCCGGCTCCAGGGGCTGGTCGGCAGCGCGCTCGCCCAGCGGTTCCGCCATCTCGGCTTCCTGCCCGACCTGTTCGAGAGCCGCCATCTGCTCGGCCAGGCCCTGCGCGCCGCCGCCGACGCGGCCGTACGCGCGGAGGTGTGGCTCCAGCTCGGCCGGGTGCGGCTGGAGGGCTGGTACCGCGCGGGTGCGCCGGTGCTCGTGGAGGCGCTCCAGGCGTACGAGAACGCGGGGCGCGAGGCCCGGGCGGCGCACGGCGGCGATCCGGGCTCGGTGACCGCGGCCCGGGCCTGGCACGGCAGCGGCACGGTGCTGGCCCTGATGGGGCGGCCGGGGGCGGCGCGGGGCGCCTACCGGGCGGCCCGGGAGCAGTGGCAGCGGCTGGCCGCGGCGCTGCGCGAGGTGGACTGGGCCGACGTCGAGGCGAGCAGGGAGGCGGAGGCGCGTCTCGGCGCGGAGGGAGTTCCGTGGGATGAGGCACGGGGGATGTCCGAGGCCGATTGGGGCCGGCTCGCGCCCCCTTGGTACCCATGGACCGAGGAGTGGTCCAACTGGTCCGATCGTGACCGGAGTTGATCGATTCGGTGTTTCTGACTCCCTTGTGTCGGGAAGAACTGGGCAGCCGCTGTGGCCGTGCGGGGCGGGTACCGGCAGGGAGGAGCCGAGGGTGGCGGAGCAGAGGAAAGGAGCGGCCGGTCCCGGTGCGGACCGCGGACGGACCGTGCACCTGCCCGACCTCACCGACGTCGACCTGCGGACATTGCGTGCCATGGACGATCCGGACCTCATGGCCTCGGTGAGTGACGTCCTGTGCCGGGCCCGGGAGTTCGGCGAGGTGTGGTACGTCGGCGAGGAGAGCGGCGGGAAGGGTGGGGTCGCACCCGGCGACCGTACGTTTCCGGCCGGAGTGGCCGCATGGGATCCCGGTGAGGACGACCGGGGATGACCCCGGCGCCGGTGTCCGCCGAGACCATCGGGGAACTCGCGACGACCCGGCCCGCACCCGCGGGCACCGCGGCACTGCGTGCCGTACTCCACGCGCGTCGCATGCTGCTCCTGAAGGCGGCCCTGGTCCGCGTCGAACGGGCGCGGACGGCGCTCGCACCGGCCGTTCACACCGGCTTCGAGGCCGACTGGTCGCTGCTGGAGCGGGCGGAGCGGGCCGACCCCGCGGCGGTCCGTGACCTGCTCGACTACCCCATGACCGGCGCCTGGCTCGGCGCCGTCCTCGCCGCCGACGAAGGCCCCGAGCTGGAGCGGCAGTTGCCGTACCTCACCGGCCTCGCTCTGTCCGCCGCCGTGCGTGCCGGCTGCCCGGTGGAGGGGGAGCGCACGGTGCCCTCGGGCCGTCTGGTGCTGCCGGGGCTCGGCGTGCTGTGCTGCCCCTCCGGCCGCGCCCTGCTCGACGGCCGACCCGGGCCGGCGCGCATCACGGACGCCGCCGGCGCCACCGAGGTGGTCTTCGGCCGCCCCGGAGCGGACGCCCGCCGACCGGATGGTGGGGGTACCGGCTGGGCCGGGTCGGACATGCGCCGACCGGATGGTGGGGGTACCGGCTGGGCCGGGTCGGACACGCGCCGACCGGACGACGACGACACCGGCCGCCCCGGAGCGGATACCCGCCGACCGGACGGCGGCGATGCCGGCCGGCCTGGAGCGGGCATCCCCCGACCGGACGGCGACGACATCGGCTGGCCCGGAGCGGACGCCCGCCGGCCGCTTGGCGACGGCACCGGCTGGCTCAGCCTGCGCGCGCTGCCCGGCAGTGCCGTACTCCTCGACGACCTCGACCCCTACCGGGTGCCCGTGCACGGCATCGGGCCCGAGGCCCTGCCCGCCGCCCGGCGCCCGCACTCCGCGCCCGGAGCGTGGGCCGCGCGGTGGGTCGCCGCGTGCGACCTGCTGTCGGCGACCGACCCCGCCCGGGCCGCGGAGACCTCGGCGGTGCTGCGCGCGGTGGTCCCCCTGGCACCGTCCGGGCGCAGGGGCGGCCCACCGATGAGCGCCACCCTGCGGGCCGCCCCCGGCGCGCTGCTCAGCCAGCTGCCGAAGGACGCGGGCGACCTCGCCGAGACCCTGGTCCACGAGACCCAGCACACCAAGCTGGCCACCCTGCACGAACTGGTCCCGCTGTACCGGCCGGGCGGTGCCCGCCACCGGGTGGGCTGGCGCCCCGACCCACGGCCCGTGCCCGGCGTGCTCCAGGGCGTCTACGCCCACCTCGCGCTCGCCGATCTGTGGCGGCGGGCCCGGGACGGATCCGTGCCTGATCACGGCTGGCGCGATCGCGCCGAGCGTCAGTTCGACACCCACTGGGATCAGGTCGGCAAAGCCTTGTCCATCCTCCGAGAATCCGATGAACTGACCTACGCCGGGCGGGAGTTCGTCCAGGAGATGGAAAGGCACCACGCACGCCTCGGCGTGGCGGCCCGAAGCCCAGGGTGACAACCCGTACATGGTGGGTTGCGCTAGGTTATGCGAGCGCTCGTCCGGGAGTCGGGCACGGGAACAGGAGCGACGATGGCGGAACAGCGGCGGTCGGACACGGACGGTGCGGTACAGCACTTCCTGGTGGTCTTCCCGGGCTACCACCGCTCATGGGCGGCGTGGATCGCACAGACCCTGGAGCGCCACGGCCACCGGGCCACCCTGCAACGCTGGGACCCGCCGCGCGAGGTTCCGCTGGAGGACTCGCTCGGCGACCTGCTGCTCTCCAGCGGCAAGGTGCTGCTGGTCCTCAACGACTGGTTCTTCGAACTCGGCCCGCGCCCGGCCGGCGAGTGGAACGACGTGCTGCGCGGCTTCGTCGCCCACCACGCCGACCGCTTCGCCGCCGTCAACCTCACCAACCGCCCGCTGCTGCCCGCCACCGCCGTCCTGGAACCGGCCAGCCTCTGGGCGCTCAGCGAGGAGGCCGCCGAGGAACGCCTGCTCAGCCGGCTCGGCCTTGACCGCCGGCGCACCCCGCGCACCCTGCCCGGCGGCAGGGTCCGCTACCCGGAGACCCGCTGCGAGATCTGGGGCGAGATCCCGCGCCGCAACCCCCGCTTCACCGGTCGCGACGACCTGCTGAACGAGATCCACCAGCGGCTGTCCGACGCCGAGCGCGGCGCCTCCGCCTGCACCCTGCTGGGCATGTCCGGCATCGGCAAGACCCAGCTGGCCGCCGAGTTCGCGCACCGCTTCAGCACCGACTACGACATGGTCTGGTGGGTCAACTCCGACGACCGCAACATCCAGCGCGACCGCTTCGGCGAACTCGCCGTGGAACTCGGCCTGCCCATCGGCGGCGAGCCCGGCGAACGCATCCGCGCCGTCCGGGAGGCGCTGCGCCGGGGCGAGCCGTACGCCAACTGGCTGATCGTCTTCGACGGCTGGGACGACCCCGAGGGCATCAACGCGCTCCTCCCGCAGGGCCCCGGCCACGTCCTCGTCACCTCCCGCAACCGGGCCTGGTCCGAGCACACCGACGTGCTGGAGGTGCCGGGCTTCCTGCGGCCCGAGTCCACCGGCTATCTGATGCGCCGCGCCCCGCACATCACCGCGGCCGAGGCGGACGAGGTCGCCGCCGAGTTCGGCGACGTACCGCTGCCGCTGGTGCAGGCCGCCTCCTGGCTCGGCGAGTCCGGCATGGAGGTGCCCGAGTACCTGCGGATGGTGCGCGAGCGCCGGCTGTCCACCGTCGACGAGCCCGCCACCGGCGAGGGCTTCCCACAGTCCTCCATGACCTCCTGGTCGATACTGCTCAACCGGCTGCGCCGCTCCCAGCCCCAGACCATCGACGTCCTCGGCCTGTGCACGTCCTTCGCGCCGGGCCGCATCCCGCTCGGCCTGATCCGCGCCTACCCGCAGACGGACCTGCCCGAGGAACTGCGCTGGATGGCCACCGACCTGCCCGCCTGGACCCGGGCCCTGGACACCCTGGTCAACTACTCGGTCCTCACCCGGGAGTCCCGAGGCCCCCTCGGCGCGGACATGGGCCCGCACCAGGAGTCCGTCCACATGCACCGGCTGGTCCACGACATCGTTTCCAAGCTGACCAGCGAGGAGAACCGGGCCACCCACCGCCGGGCCGTGCGCACCCTGCTCGCCGAGGCCGACCCCGGCAACCCCGTGGACAGCCGCAACTGGCCCCGCTACGCCGAACTGCTGCCGCACCTGGAGCCCTCCGGCGCGCTGAGCAGCGGCCAGCCCCGGGTCCGGGCCACCGTCCTGAACTGCCTGGAGTACTGCCTGCGCAGCGGCGAGTACAACAGCGGTATCGAACTGGCCCGGAAGATCCGCGACCGGTGGTCGACGACCATGGAGCCGCTGGACTCGCACATCTTCGACCTGACCCGGCAGGAGAGCTTCATCCTGCGGGCCAGCGGACGCTTCCGCGAGGCCTACGACCTGGACCGCCGCTTCCTGGAGCAGGTGCGGTCCACCCCCGGGCGCGACGAACTCGTGGAGCTGATCACCCAGGGCTCCGTCGCCGGCGACCTGCGCTTCCTCGGCCGGTACGAGGAGGCGTACGAGCTCCAGCGGGAGGTCCTGGCAGGCCACGAGCGGCTCCTCGGACCCGACGAGGCCGCCACGCTGGTCGCCCGGCACAACACGGGCGTCGGCCTGCGGCTGCTCGGCCGGTACGCCGAGGCCTACGAACTCGACCTGGAGACCCGGGCCCGGCGCGAGAACGTGCTGCGCGCCCGGCACATCAGCACCCTCAACTCCGGCAGCGCGGTCGCCCACGACCTCAGACTGCTCGGCCGCTACCGGGACGCGCTGGCCCGCCAGGAGCCGCTGGTCCGGCTGCATGTGCAGGTGCTCGGCCCGCAGCACCCGCAGACCCTGGAGGCCCGCGTCCAGCTGGCCCTGTGCCGGCGCCGCGAGGGCGGTCACAGCCAGGACATGACCACCTCGATGGCCGCCCTCCTCGACCAGCTCGCCCAGCTGCACGGCCGGGAGCATTACCGCACCCTGTCGTTCATCACCAACTACGGCAACTACCTGCGCGAACACGGCGATCTCAGCCAGGCCCGGGAGCTGATCGACGAGGCCGAGGCCGGTTACCGGGCGCTGCTCGGTCCCGCCCACCCGGTGGCCACGGGCATGCTCTCCAACACGGCGCTCGTCATGCAGGTGGCCGGCGACCGCGCCGACGCGCTGGCGATGTCGGAGGCCGCGCTGGCCGGGCTCACCTCCACGCTCACCGCCGACCACCCCTGGGTCCTGGGCTGCGCGTTGAACACGGCCGCCGCACGCAACTTCAACGGCCGCATCACCGAGGCCGTCGAGCTGAGCCGCGACACCCTCCGCCGCGCCCGGCACACCCTCGGCCACGAGCACCCGCTCACCCTGTCCTGCCAGGTGGCCCTGGCCGCGGATCTCCGGGCGGCGCGCGAGCAGGAGGAGGCCGGAAAGCTGGAGGATGACGCCCTCCTCACCCTCACCCGCACCCAGGGCGCCCAGCACCCGCACACCATCTCGGCCCGCCAACGAGTGCGTCCGTACTGGGACTTCGAGGCGTACCTGGGCTGAAGCGCCCGGCGCGGCGGACTGCGCGAGCAGCCAGCCTGCACAGGCGAAGGGCCCGGTACCGAGTGAGAACTCGACACCGGGCCCTTGTTTCCGAGGCCTACGCCTCAAAAACCTCTCGCACCAGCTGCTCCTGCTCGGCCTGGTGACGCTTGGCGGAGCCGACGGCCGGGGACGAGGAGTGCGGACGCGAGATGCGCCGCAGCCGCTCGCCGTGCGGGACGTCCGCGCCGACCGCGAGGTCCAGGTGGTCGATCAGGTTGAGGGCGATGAACGGCCAGGCACCCTGGTTCGCCGGCTCCTCCTGCGCCCACAGGTACTTCTCGGCGTTCGGGTACTTCTTGATCTCCGCCTGGAGCTCGGCACCCGGCAGCGGGTACAGCCGCTCGATGCGGATGATCGCGGTGTCCGTGACGCCGCGCTTGACCCGCTCGGCCTCCAGGTCGTAGTACAGCTTGCCGGCCACGAAGACGACCTTGCGGACCGCGGCCGGGTCTACCGTCGCGTCGCCGATGACGGGTCGGAACTGACCCGACGTGAACTCCTCCGTCTTCGACGCGGCGGCCTTCAGGCGCAGCATCGACTTCGGGGTGAACACCACCAGCGGCTTGTGGTGCGGGTTGTGCACCTGCCACCGCAGGAGGTGGAAGTAGTTCGACGGGAGGGTCGGCATGGCGACCGTCATGTTGTTCTGGGCGCAGAGCTGGAGGAAGCGCTCGACGCGGGCCGAGGAGTGGTCCGGGCCCTGGCCCTCGTAGCCGTGGGGGAGCAGGAGCGTCACGCCGCTCATCTGGCCCCACTTCTGCTCGGCCGCCGAGATGTACTCGTCGACCACCGTCTGCGCGCCGTTGACGAAGTCGCCGAACTGCGCCTCCCACATCACGAGCGCGTCGGGGCGGGCCAGCGAGTAGCCGTACTCGAAGCCCATGACCGCGTACTCGGACAGCAGGGAGTTGTAGACGTTGTAGCGAGCCTGGTCCTCGGAGAGGTACTGGAGGGGGGTGCGCTCCTCGCCCGTCTCACGGTCGATCAGCACCGCGTGGCGCTGGCCGAAGGTCCCCCGCTGGGAGTCCTGCCCGGACAGGCGGACCGGGGTGCCCTCCAGCAGGAGGGAGCCGACCGCGAGGGTCTCGCCCATGCCCCAGTCGATCGTGCCGTCCTCGACCATCGCCGCCCGGCGCTGCAACTGCGGCAGCAGACGCGGGTGCACGTGGAAGGAGTCGGGGATGTTGACCTGGGACTCGGCGATCCGCTTGACGACCTCCGTGGAGATCGCGGTCGGGACCGCGACCGGGAAGCCGTCCTGCGGCGCCTGGGCGGCGACGACGGCCGGCTGGGACGTAGCCTCGCGGACCTCCGTGAAGACCTTCTCCAGCTGGCCCTGGTAGTCCTGCAGGGCCTGCTCGGCCTCTTCCAGCGTGATGTCGCCGCGACCGATCAGGGACTCGGTGTAGAGCTTGCGCACCGAGCGCTTCTTGTCGATCAGGTCGTACATCAGCGGCTGGGTGAAGGCCGGGTTGTCCGACTCGTTGTGACCGCGGCGGCGGTAGCAGATGAGGTCGATCACCACGTCCTTGTTGAACGCCTGGCGGAACTCGAAGGCCAGACGGGCGACGCGGACGACCGCCTCGGGGTCGTCGCCGTTCACGTGGAAGATCGGGGCCTCGATCATGCGGGCCACGTCCGTCGCGTACATGGAGGAACGCGAGGACTCGGGGGCCGCGGTGAAGCCGACCTGGTTGTTGATGACGATGTGGACCGTGCCGCCGGTGCGGTAGCCGCGCAGCTGCGACATGTTCAGGGTCTCGGCCACCACGCCCTGGCCCGCGAAGGCCGCGTCGCCGTGGATCGCCACCGGCAGGACCGTGAAGTCCGTACCGCCCTTGTTGATGATGTCCTGCTTGGCGCGGGTGATGCCCTCGATGACCGGGTCGACCGTCTCCAGGTGGGACGGGTTCGCGGCCAGCGAGACCTTGATCTGCTCGCCGTCCAGGCCGGTGAAGGTGCCCTGGGCGCCCAGGTGGTACTTCACGTCGCCGGAGCCGTGCATCGACTTCGGGTCGAGGTTGCCCTCGAACTCGCGGAAGATCTGCGCGTACGACTTGCCGACGATGTTCGCCAGGACGTTCAGGCGGCCGCGGTGGGCCATGCCGATGACGACCTCGTCCAGGCGGGACTCGGCGGCGGAGTCGATCACCGCGTCGAGCAGCGGGATGACGGACTCGCCGCCCTCCAGCGAGAAGCGCTTCTGGCCGACGTACTTCGTCTGCAGGAAGGTCTCGAAGGCCTCCGCCGCGTTCAGGCGGCGCAGGATGCGCAGCTGCTCCTCGCGCTCCGGCTTGGAGTGGCCGCGCTCGACCCGGTCCTGGATCCACTTGCGCTGCTTGGGGTCCTGGATGTGCATGAACTCGATGCCGGTGGTGCGGCAGTACGAGTCGCGCAGCACGCCGAGGATGTCGCGCAGCTTCATCATCGACTTGCCGGCGAAGCCGCCGACGGCGAACTCGCGCTCCAGGTCCCACAGGGTGAGGCCGTGCTCGACGATGTCCAGGTCGGGGTGCTTGCGCTGGCGGTACTCCAGCGGGTCGGTGTCGGCCATGACGTGGCCGCGGACCCGGTAGGAGTGGATCAGCTCGAAGACGCGGGCGGCCTTGGTGACGTCGTCGTCGTGCGAGGCGTCGATGTCGCGCAGCCAGCGGACCGGCTCGTACGGGATCCGCAGCGACTCGAAGATGTCGTCGTAGAAGCCGTTCTCGCCGAGCAGCAGGTTCGCGACCTGGCGCAGGAACTCGCCGGAGGCGGCGCCCTGGATCACCCGGTGGTCGTAGGTCGACGTGAGCGTCATGACCTTCGAGACGCCGAGCCTGTTCAGGGTGTCCTGGGAGGTGCCCTGGAACTCCGCCGGGTAGTCCATGGAGCCGACGCCCATGATCACGGACTGGCCGGGCATCAGGCGCGGCACGGAGTGCACGGTGCCGAGGCCGCCGGGGTTGGTCAGGGAGACCGTGACGCCGGTGAAGTCGTCCATCGTCAGCTTGCCGTCACGGGCGCGGCGGACGATGTCCTCGTAGGCCTGCCAGAACTCGAAGAAGTTCAGCGTCTCGGCCTTCTTGATGGCGGCCACGACGAGCTGGCGGTCGCCGTTGGGCTTCACCAGGTCGATGGCCAGGCCGAGGTTGACGTGCGCCGGCTTGACGAGGGTCGGCTTGCCGTCCTTCTCGCCGAAGGACCAGTTCATCGACGGCATGGCCTTGATGGCCTGCACCATCGCGTACCCGATGAGGTGCGTGAAGGAGATCTTCCCGCCGCGGGCGCGCTTGAGGTGGTTGTTGATGACGATCCGGTTGTCGAACAGCAGCTTCACCGGGACCGCGCGCACCGACGTGGCGGTCGGCAGCTCCAGCGAGGCGTTCATGTTCTTCGCGACCGCGGCGGCCGGGCCGCGCAGCGTGATCAGCTCCGGGCCCTCGGGGGCCTCGGCGGCGGGAGCGGCCGTGGGCTTCGGCTGAGCGGGCGCCTGTGCGGGCTGCGCCGGCTTGGCCGGGGCCGGGGCCGCGGCCTTCGCCGCGGGGGCTGCGGGAGCCGGTGCCGGAGCGGCGGCGGGCTTCGGGGCCGCCGGGGCTGCGGGAGCCGGCGCGGGCGCGGCCTGGGCCTGAGGGGCCGTGGTGGTCCCTGCGGCCCCCGCGGCCGCAGTACCCGCCGCAGCCGGGGTGGCAGGAGCACCCGGCTTGTAATCGGCGAAGAAGTCCCACCAGGCTCGGTCTACCGAGTTCGGGTCCTGGAGGTACTGCTGATAGATCTCGTCGACGAGCCACTCGTTCGGACCGAACGCGGCAGCGGGGTTCTTCCCGGCTTGGTCGTCGGTCGAGACGCTCGGGTTACTGGGGGACTGTGGCGACACGGCGGCAACCGCCCTCTTCCGCTTCACAAGGTGATGGACAGCGGAAATAAAGGCTACGCCCCCGCGGCCGGGAAGGTCAGGTCGAGCAAGGTCATCGTCGCGTAAGTCACATCAGAAATCTTGTTTCAGGGCTTGATATGGCGGGAAACAAGCGTGGTTCCGCATGTGAGAGGGTGCACCGGCACCGGCCCTGCGCGGCTTCGTTCGACCTCTCGCGCGGGCCCGCTCCTGATCACACGTGTCCAGCTGCGCGGCAAGGGCGCGGACGCTCGTGGATCTTGTGCCTCCGGTTCGAACTTTACGTCAATTTGAGACGGAAGACGGTCCCGGAAGGGTGACGATGATCCGGCAGCCCCGCTCGGATTCGGCCACACCGATCCGGCCGCCGTGCAGATCCACCGCCCAGCGGGCGATCGCCAGACCGAGCCCGGTGCCGCCGTCGCTGCCCGGTCCGTGCGGCCGGGTGACCGCACCCCGGTTGAACCGCTCGAACACCCGGTGCCACTCCGACCGGGGGATTCCGGGGCCCTCGTCCAGGACCTCCAGCTCCAGCGACTCCGGCTGCGGCCCGCGCCGCGCCTTCACCGTCACCCGGCCGTGCGGCGGGCTGTGCTTGACCGCGTTGTCGATCAGGTTGGCCATGACCTGGTGGATGCGCTCGGGATCCGCGTGCGCGGTCAGCTCCGGCGGGGAGACGTCCAGGTGCAGATGGACGTCGGTGCGGGTGTGGCTGCCGGAGCCGGAGGCGATGCCCGCGCGCGCCGAGGCCACCATGTTGGCCTCCTTCAGCACGCCCGAGAGATACGGCCACACCTCGAAGCGCCGCTTCTTCAGCGGTACGACGCCGTTGTCGAGCCGGGACAGGTCCAGCAGGGTCTCCACGAGCCGGCCGAGCCGCTCGGTCTGCTTCAGGGCCGTCCGCATGGTCTCGGGGTCGGCCTCGGTGACCCCGTCCACGATGTTCTCCAGCACCGCGCGCAGACCCGCGATGGGGGTGCGCAGCTCGTGGGAGACATTCGCGACCAGTTCTTTGCGCTGGCGGTCCTGGGCCTCCAGCTCGTCCGCCATGACGTTGATCGTCTGGGCCAGGTCGCCCAGCTCGTCCCGGCGGCCGTCGCTCACCCGGCGGGTGTAGTCACCCTCGGAGATCGACCGCGCCACCGCGTTCATCTCGTCCAGCGGCATGGTGAGCGAATGCGCCACGAACTGCGTGATGAGCAGTGTGGCGATCATCGAGAAGACCGTGATGAAGCGCAGCTCGGTCTTGGTGTGCACCGCGATCACCGACAGTCCGGTGGTGATCAGCACCGAGATGACGACGAGCGCGCCCAGCTTGGTCTTGATCGAGAACGGGCGTACGCCGCCCCAGGGATCCTCCCCGGGGCTCCTCCGCGCGGCCTGCCGCCCGTCGACGGTCATGGGGTGGGCGTCTCCAGCGCGTACCCGACGCCGTGCACCGTACGGATCCGCTCGGCGCCGATCTTCCGGCGCAGCGCCTTGATGTGGCTGTCGACCGTACGGGTGCCGGAGGCGTCCGCCCAGTCCCAGACCTCGGCCAGCAGCTGCTCCCGGGAGAGCACCGCGCGCGGGGTGTTCGCCAGGCACACCAGCAGGTCGAACTCGGTGGGCGTGAGGTGGACGTCCTCGGACTTCACCCGCACCCGGCGCTGTGCGTGGTCGATCTCCAGCTCACCGAGCCGCAGGATGCCGGAGCGCGGGGTGGCGGCTGCGATTGCCGCCCGCTCCACCCGGCGCAGCAGCACATGCACCCGCGCGGCCAGCTCCCGCATCGAGAACGGCTTGGTCATGTAGTCGTCCGCGCCGACCCCGAGACCGACCAGCATGTCCGTCTCGTCGTCCCGCGCGGTCAGCATCAGCACCGGCACCGGGCGCTGCGCCTGCACCCGCCGGCAGACCTCCAGGCCGTCGAAGCCCGGCAGCATGATGTCGAGGATCAGCAGGTCGGGCTGCCAGGCCTCGGCCGTGTCGACGGCGGCCGGGCCGTCCGACGCGGTCTGTACGAGAAATCCCTCGGCGCGGAGCCGGGCCGCGATGGCGTCGACGATCGTGGGATCGTCCTCGACGACCAGCACCCGGCGCTGTGCGCCCTGGGTGGTCGTCGCCGCGCCGCTCTGGGAGGTGTGTGTCTGCTCCATCGCCCGCCCCTGCTTGTTGCTTTCCGGAACCCGTGGGGTGATCCCATGACTGCGATTGACGCTTGAATGATCCGCGTCAGGGCAGCACATTACGGGGATCCACCATGCTGTCGCTATCCAGGGCGGAGGGCGAGGTGCACGGCGTCCGGAACGCCCCGGGCAACGGGCACCTCTTCGGTACGCACCTGCTGGAACCCGGCATTCCGCAAACTTCCTTCAAATTCCGGAGAGGGTTCGGCGGACCATACCGCGAGCACCCCGCCGGGGCTCAACACCCTTGAGCAGGCGGCCAGTCCGGCCGGTGAGTAGAGAGTGTGGTTGTCGTCCGTGACGGTCCAGCCCGGGCCGTTGTCGATGTCCAGACAGAGCGCGTCGAACGTGTCGGATGTCTCATTGACGAACGCCACGAGATCGTCCTGCACGATCTCGGTGCGCGGATCGCCGAGCGCTCCGGCGGACACTTCCGCCAGCGGCCCGCCCCGGTGCCAGTCGATGACGGCGGGCTCCCGCTCGACGACGGTGATCCGCCCCCACCGGGGATCCGCCGCGGCATGTGCGAGTGAGAATCCCACGCCCAGCCCGCCGATCAGCACCTTCGGCCCCGGCCGCCCGTCCAGCGCCCGGTGCGCGGCGTCGACCAGCAGCCGCTCCGAGCGCCCGTCGGAGGTGTCCATCAGAAAGCAGCCGTTGGCGATGATCTGCAACAGCTCTCCGTGCCGGCGCAGCACCACCTCGCCGTACGGGCCGTCGCGCCGGTCGAGGACCACGGGGGAGTCGTACACGGCAGTCATGACCCCATCCTGCTTGAACGGGCCTTGACCTGCACGGGAATTAGGGATGTCGCACGGATGTGCGGCCCGTCCGGGCCGGACGCGGACGCGAGCGAAACGTAGGAGGTTGCTGTGAATCGGGTCTCGCGTGGCGTCGGTCATAGACAGCGGCCCCCGAAACACGAAGGGTTGGGCAGGACGGAAGGAGTGCCGCATCGTGGAACGGACCGCGACGGGCCCTGCGGCGGCCGCGTCCCCGCCCCTGTCGGGCGCGCCCCTCCCGGACGGCACCGCCGTCGTCCCGGTCCCCGCGATCGCGGACCTGCTGGACGGCATGCCGCGTCAGCGGCACGCCACGGCCCCCGCTCCGGCTCCCGAATCCGCCTTGGCCGGCCCCCGCCCGACCGCACCAGTCCCGTTCCTCCCGTTTCCGCTCCCGCGGCTGTGGCGCCTGCTGCCCACTCCCGCCGGCACCCCGTTCACCTTCTCCTACGCGGCCGTCCTGGCCGTCACCTCCGTGTTCGCGGCCCTGGCCGACCCGGCCCTGGTGCACACCCTCTACCAGGACTCCAGCACGGACGTGGCCCACCTGGTGCGCACGCCTGGGGTGGTGCTGCTCGCGAGCGCGCTGTGGATCGCGGGCGGTCTCCTCTCGCCGTACGCGCTGGCGTTCGTGCTGGTGCTCACCGCGCTGGAGCGGCGGATCGGCGGCGCGCGTGCGGCCTGCGTCTTCCTCGCCGGGCACGTCCTGGCCACGCTCGCCACCGAGGTCCCCGTGGGCCTGGCCGTCCTCTTCGGTCACCTCCCGGCCACCTCACTGCACCGCCTCGACTACGGCATCAGCTTCGGCGTCGCCGCCGGCATCGGTTCTCTGGCAGGGCTCCTGCGCCCCTGGCTCCGCTGGCCCCTCCTGACCCTGACGGCCGGCACCCTCCTCGACGACCTGATCGCCTTTCAGGACCCGATGACGAACTGGGGCCACCTGATCGCGCTGACGATAGGTGTGACGAGCTGGCCTCTGGTGCGCCGGTGGGTGCAACCCGCCTAGGGGCGCGGAGAACTGCGAACTGATCGCTCACAGCGAACAGGTGAAGGGAACACCAGCCCATCCCCGGCGGTTGAGTCGGCATAGCTCAACTTGACTGCCGAAGGGGAGATCATGGCTACTGAGTCACCGGCGTTCACGCTCGTCCTACCCGTGCTGCCGCTCGACGACGAGGTCGTGCTGCCCGGCATGGTGGTCCCGCTGGACCTGAGCGACGCCGAGGTACGGGCCGCGGTGGAGGCCGCGCAGGCCGCCGCCCGGTCGGAACCTGGCAAGCCCAGGGTGCTGCTGGTGCCCCGCATCGACGGCACGTACGCGAAGACCGGTGTGCTGGGCACCGTCGAGCAGGTCGGCCGGCTGGCCGACGGCGACCCGGGGGCTCTGATCCGCGGCCGGAGCCGCGTGCGCATCGGCGCCGGCACCACCGGCCCCGGCGCGGCCCTGTGGGTCGAGGGCGCCCGCATCGACGAGAGCGTGCCCGACCCGCTGCCGGGCCAGGTCGCCGACCTCGTCAAGGAGTACAAGGCGCTTGCCACCACCTGGCTGAAGAAGCGCGGTGCCTGGCAGGTGGTGGACCGCGTCCAGGCCATCGACGACGTCTCCGCGCTCGCCGACAACTCCGGCTACTCGCCGTTCCTCACCATCGAACAGAAGGTCGAACTGCTGGAGACCGCCGACCCGGTGGCCCGGCTCAAGCTCGCCACGCAGACGCTCCGCGACCACCTCGCCGAGCAGGACGTGGCCGAGACCATCGCCAAGGACGTCCAGGAGGGCGTCGACAAGCAGCAGCGCGAGTTCCTGCTGCGCCGTCAGCTGGAGGCCGTCCGCAAGGAACTGCGCGAGCTGAACGGCGAGCAGGACGGCGAGGAGTCCGACGACTACCGCGCCCGCGTCGAGGCCGCCGACCTGCCGGAGAAGGTCCGCGAGGCCGCGCTCCAGGAGGTCGACAAGCTGGAGCGGTCCAGCGACCAGTCCCCGGAGGGCTCCTGGATCCGCACCTGGCTGGACACCGTCCTGGAGATGCCCTGGAACGAGCGAACCGATGACAGTGCTTCCGCGTACGACATCCAGGGCGCCAAGGCGATCCTGGACGCCGAGCACGCCGGTCTGGAGGACGTGAAGGAACGCATCACCGAGTACCTCGCGGTGCGCAAGCGCCGCAACGACCGCGGGCTGGGTGTCATCGGCGGCCGGCGCGGCGGTGCCGTACTGGCCCTGGTGGGCCCGCCCGGCGTCGGCAAGACCAGCCTCGGCGAGTCGGTCGCGCACGCCATGGGGCGGAAGTTCGTCCGCGTCGCCCTCGGCGGCGTCCGCGACGAGGCCGAGATCCGCGGCCACCGCCGTACCTACGTCGGCGCGCTGCCCGGCCGGATCGTCCGGGCGATCAAGGAGGCCGGGTCGATGAACCCGGTGGTGCTGCTGGACGAGATCGACAAGGTGGGCTCCGACTTCCGCGGCGACCCGGCCGCGGCCCTGCTCGAAGTCCTGGACCCGGCGCAGAACCACACCTTCCGGGACCACTACCTGGAGGTCGAACTCGACCTGTCGGACGTGGTCTTCCTGGCCACGGCCAACGTCCTGGAGGCCATCCCGGAGGCGCTCGCCGACCGGATGGAGATCGTCCGCCTGGACGGCTACACCGAGGACGAGAAGGTCGTCATCGCCCGCGACCACCTGCTCCCGCGTCAGCTGGAGCGGGCCGGACTGGGCAAGGACGAGGTCGCTCTGGAGGAGGGTGCCCTGCGCAAGCTGGCCGGCGAGTACACCCGCGAGGCGGGCGTGCGCACCCTGGAGCGCTCGATCGCCCGTCTGCTCCGCAAGGTCGCGGCGCAGCACGAACTCGGCGAGCGGGAGCTGCCGTTCACCGTCCGCGAGGAGGACCTGCGCGGTCTGATCGGGCGTCCGCACCACGTGCCCGAGTCGGCCCAGGACCCGGCCGAGCGCCGTACGTCCGTCCCCGGCGTGGCGACCGGTCTCGCGGTCACCGGCGCCGGTGGTGACGTGCTCTTCGTGGAGGCGTCCCTGGCCGACCCGGAGACGGGCGCGGCGGGCCTGACCCTGACCGGTCAGCTCGGTGACGTGATGAAGGAGTCGGCGCAGATCGCGCTGAGCTTCCTGCGCAGCCGCGGCGCCGAACTGGAGCTGCCGGTGGCCGACTTGAAGGACCGGGGCGTGCACATCCACTTCCCGGCGGGCGCGGTCCCGAAGGACGGCCCGAGCGCGGGCGTCACGATGACCACGGCGCTCGCCTCACTGCTCTCCGGCCGTCTGGTCCGCACGGACGTCGCCATGACCGGCGAGGTCTCGCTGACCGGCCGGGTGCTGCCCATCGGCGGCGTCAAGCAGAAGCTGCTCGCCGCCCACCGCGCCGGCGTGACCACCGTGATCATCCCCAAGCGCAACGAGGCCGACCTGGACGACGTCCCGGCCGAGGTGCTGGACAAGCTCGACGTCCACACCGTGACCGACGTCCGCCAGGTCCTGGAACTGGCGCTCGCGCCCGCGACGAGCGGCGCGACGCCGGAGGTTCCCGTGGCGGCGTGACGGACGCCGTGGGAAAGGCGAGGCCCGGGTCCCGTGAAGGAGGCCCGGGCCTTCGCCATGAGCTCGTAGAGGGATCACAGGGGGCGAAGGGGGAGGCTCCGCACCGTGCCCATACCGGGATGGGTCGATAGAATTCAGGCGTGAGTTGGCCCCCCAAGACCCCCTCCGGTCTGATCGGGGCCGAGATCGCGGGCTACAAGGTCGAGCGCGAACTCGGTCGCGGTGGGATGGCCGTCGTCTACCGCGCCAGGGACCTGCGCCTCGGCCGGACGGTCGCCCTCAAGCTGCTCGCCCCCGAGTACACCAGGAACGACGCCTTCCGCCGCCGCTTCGCCCAGGAGTCGCGGGTGGCCGCCGCCATCGACCATCCCAACATCGTCCCCGTCTTCGAGGCCGGCGAGTTCGACGGGGTCCTGTACATCGCCATGTGCTACGTCTCCGGGCAGGACCTGCGCGCCCTGATCGACGGGGAGGGCCCCCTGGCGGTGCCGGTCGCGCTGCGCATCGCGGCCCAGCTGGCCTCCGCCCTGGACGCGGCCCACGCGCGCGACCTGGTGCACCGGGACGTCAAACCCGGCAACGTCCTGATCGCCAAGGTCCTCGACAGCGACCACCCCGAGCACGTCTACCTCACCGACTTCGGCCTGGCGAAGAAGTCGCTGTCGCTCACCGGGTTCACCACAGCGGGCGAGTTCGTCGGCACCCTCGACTACGTCGCGCCCGAGCGCATCGCCGGGCGCCCGGTGGACGGCCGGGCCGACCTGTACAGCCTGGCCTGTGTGGTCCACGAGATGCTCGCGGGCGCCCCGCCCTTCCAGCGGGAGGACCACCTGGAACTGCTGTGGGCCCACCAGTACGACCCGCTGCCCGTGCTCAGCAAGGAGCGGCCGGACATCCCGGTCGCCGCCGACGACGTGCTGAAGAAGGCCCTGGCGAAGGCCCCGGACGACCGTTACGACACCTGTCTGGAGTTCGTCGCGGACCTGCGGGCGGCCGTCGCCGACCGCGTGCCCCGCCGTCGTACGCCGACCCTGGTGGACCGCGTTTCGCCGCCGGAGCCACCTGCCTGGGCCCGGCCGTTCCTCATCTGATCGGTGCCGCTTACGCGGGCTTTACCCGGCGCCTGTGAGTGCGTCAAGTCCCGAGTCCTCGGAACATGACCCCGATATCCCGTTCGGGCCTACTTGAAGCACGGCCTCACCGGAACGGAAATGAGGCGGTCCGAGGGAAACGGAAATCCCCCGGTAATCCCCCCTCGGGAAATCCGCACAGTAATTGGGAGAATGCACATGACTCGTAACGTTCACACCCACGCCGACGCCCGTCCGAAGCGCCGCGGTCTTCGTTTTGCGACCCTCGCCGCCTCCGCCGCGCTGGTCACCGGAGGTGTTCTCCTCCCCGTGTCCAGCGCGATGGCGGCCCCGATGCCCACGTCGACCGTGGCCTTCGTCCAGGGCGGTGGCGCCGGTGGCGCCGGTGGCGACGGCGGTGGCGGCCTGGTCGGCGGCGGAGGCGGCGCCGGTGGATCCGGGGGCGGCAGCGTCCTGGGCACCGGCGGTGACGGCGGCAAGGGCGGCAAGGGCGGCGACGGCGTCCTGGCCGGTGGCGGTGGCGGTGGCGGCGGTGGCGGCGGCGAAGGCGTCATCGGCGGTAAGGGCGGCGACGGCGGCGAGGGCGGCTTCGGCATCCTCTCCGGCGGTGGCGGCGGCAGCGCCGGCGGCGGTGGCGACGGCACCCTCATCGGCGGCAAGGGCGGTAACGGCGGCAAGGGCGGCGACAGCGTCTTCCAGGGCGGTAACGGCGGGAAGGGCGGCAAGGGCGGCCTGGGCGGCCTCTTCGGCGGCGCCGGTGGGACCGGCGGGGCCGGTGGCGCCAGCCTCTTCTGACCGTCTCCAGTCACCGTCAACGGGGTGGAGGCCGTCCGGGCCTCCACCCCGTTCCGGGCCACAGCGCCCGTACATGAAACGCCTCACCACACCCCTGATCGAAAAAGGAGACCCCTGATGTCCATGAACTCCTGGCGGCGTCCCTTCACCCTCGCGGCGGCCTCCGTGGCTCTCGCCGCCGCCACCGCGTGCGCCGCCCAAGCGGCCACTCACACGGCCCCGGTACCCAGCGGCTACGCGGCTGCGCCGGCTCTTCGGTCCTCGCACTGCGGAGAGGGCGGCGAAGGCGGCAAGGGCGGCTCCCCCGGCAAGCCGGGGGAGCCGGGCAAGCCGGGCAAGCCGGGCTGCTCCGCGTTCGACCTCCACGACCTGCCCGACAAGCCGAAGTCGGATCTCTCGCAGCTGGACAAGGCGCGCATCGCGCTGGCCGTGCTGACCGGCCGGGTGACCCAGGCCGACGCGGCCAAGAAGTACAAGATCTCGGAGCAAGAAATCAGCAACTGGGAGCGGCAGCTCCTGAACGGCGACTGGCTCGCATTTCTGCAGTCGGACTGAAGCTCAGAGAAAGGGAAATCCCATGCGTAGCCACTCCTGGAAATTCGGTATCGGCCTCGCGGTCTCGACCGTGGTGATCACCGGGGGAGCGATGGCCCCGGCCGCGATGGCCGACACCGGCCCCGTCGGCGGCGGATCCGGCAGCAGCTCTCCCAGCCTGAGCAGCGTCCATGTGGGCAACGGCAGCGTCCGCATCGGCGACTCGATCTGCGCGGGAAACTGCAACGGCACCGTCAACGGCACCAACGGCGGCAACGGCGGCATCTGCGCAGGGCTCTGCAGCGGCAGCGCCAACGGCGGCGCCGGCATCGACGGCGCACCGGGCCGCAACGGCGGCAAGGGCGGAAACGGCGGGATCTGCGTCGGCGTCTGCTCGGGCAGCGTCAACGGCGGCAACGGCGGGAACGGTGGCGACGCGGTGGGCGCGGGCGACGGCGGGAGCGGCGGGCGGGGCGGGAACGGCGGGATCTGCCTCGGCGTCGGCTGCGAGACCAGCGGTCAGGGCGGCCGTGGCGGCGACGGCGGCGACGGCTGACTCAGCCGGCGGCCTCGGAGACCGACTGCTCCGCCCACACCGTCTTGCCGACCCGGTCGTGCCGGGTGCCCCAGCGTTCGGCGAGCTGGGCGACCAGCAGCAGGCCACGGCCGCCCTCGTCGAAGATGCGGGCGCGCCGCATGTGCGGGGTGGTGCCGCTGGAGTCGTACACCTCGCAGATCAGGGTCGAGTCCTGGTGGATGAGCCGGAGCTGGATGGGCGGGCGGCCGTAGCGGATGGCGTTGGTGACCAGCTCGCTGACCATCAGCTCGGTGGGGAAGCAGACCTCGTCCAGGCCCCAGGCGGACAGCTGGTCGCAGGCGAGACGGCGGGCGCGGGCGACGTCCTCGGGGTCGCTCTCCAGCTCCCAGGCCACGACCCGGTCCTCGTGCAGGACCCGGGTGCGGGCGATGAGCAGGGCGATGTCGTCGTCGGGGCGATGCGTCAGCAGCGCGGTGAGCACGTGGTCGCAGACCGAGTCCAGTGACCGCGCGGGCCGGCCGAGCGCGGCGAACATCTTGTCCAGCGCCTCGTCGATGTCGTGCTCGCGGGCCTCGAGCAGCCCGTCGGTGTACAGGGCGAGCAGACTGCCCTCGGGCAGTTCGATCTCGATGGCCTCGAAGGGCAGCCCGCCGAGCCCGAGCGGCGGCCCCGCGGGCACGTCCAGGAAGCGCACGGTGCCGTCCGGCGTGACCACGGCGGGCGGTGGATGGCCGGCCCGGGCCAGGGTGCACCGGCGGGAGACCGGATCGTAGACCGCGTACAGACAGGTGGTGCCGATGCCGCCGGCAGTATCGGCGGTCGGGTCCGTGCTGCCCTCGTCGGCGGCGAGCCGCAGCACCAGGTCGTCGAGGTGGGTGAGGAGTTCGTCGGCCGGCAGATCGACGTCGGCCAGGGTGCGCACGGCGGTGCGCAGCCGGCCCATGGTGGCCGAGGCGCGGATCCCGTGGCCCACCACGTCGCCCACGACGAGCGCCACCCGCGCCCCGGACAGCGGGATCACGTCGAACCAGTCGCCGCCCACCCCGGCCCGGGTCGCGGCGGGCAGATAGCGGGTGGCGATCTCCAGGGCCGCCTGGTCGGGCAGCGTGTGCGGGAGCAGGCTCTGCTGGAGGGCCATGGTGGTGGTGCGGGCCCGTACGTAGGAGCGGGCCTGCCGGATGCCGGTGGCCGCCTTCTCCGTGAACTCCTGGGCCAGCCGCAGATCCTCCGGGCCGAACGGCTCCCGGCCGGGGCGCCGGCCGAACAGCGCCACCCCGAGCGCGCTGCCCTGGACGAGCAGCGGCACCGCCAGCAGCGAGCGCGCCCCGGACGCGCGCAGCCAGGCCGCACCCGGGTCCACCGCCGCCCACTCGGCGACGAGCGGGTCCGCCGTGTCGTACAGCAGTGGCCGGCCCTCAGTCAGACACCGGGCCGGAGGCGAGTCCGGCGGGCAGACGACCGCCTCGCCGACGCCGCTGCCGTAGGCCGGTCCGACGCCGTCGGGTACGGCGCGCAGCGCGGCGCGGCGCAGGACGACCGGGCCGGGGTGCGGGGTGGCTTCCTCGTCCGCGGCGCGGGGCGAGTCGAGCAGGTCGACCGCCAGGACGTCGGCGAGCCGGGGCACGGTGACCTCGCCGAGCTCCTGTGCCGCGCGGGCCTGGTCGGCGGCCGTGCCGACGAGCGAGCCGCTGTCGGCCGACGGGCGTGGCCGGACGGCGGACTCCTGGGCCGGGGTCTGCGTGGACAGGCAGACGGCGCGCACCCGGCTGTCGGCGTCCTTCAGCGGGGTGAGCACGGCGCTGCGGCCCAGTTCCGCGCCGAGCCGGGCCCGGGCCTCCTGCGGGCGGCCGGACTCCAGCGCGAGCCGCATCGACCGGTCGGCCTCCTCGCTCGCGGAGCCGGGCACGATGTGCGGCAGCCGCAGTCCGCGCATCGCGGCTTCGGGCAGGGCGAGGGCGTGCTCCATCCGGCGGTTGGCGCGCACGAGCCGCAGTCCGGCGTCGAAAATCGCCAGCGGGAAGGGGGACTGCAGGAACGTCCACTCCTCCAGCGGTTCGCCCCGGGGCGGCTGCGCGCGGCGGGCCGTCACGGCGCTCACCACGAGCCAGTCGGTGACCCCGGTCCCCGAGGTCCGGCGGTGCGCGAGCACGCCCAGTTCCAGCAGCCGGCCGTCGCGGTGCCGCAGCGGCACGGTGCCGTTCCAGCGGTCCCGGCCGGCGACGATCCGCCGTGCCGCCGAGGCGTCGGTGGCGAGGAGCGCGGAGGCGGGCCGTCCGACGACGGCCGTTGAGTCGTAGCCGAGCAACCGCTGTGCGCCTTCACTCCACGCGGTGAGGATGCCCTGCTCATCGATGGTGGCCGTGGCCGTGTACGTCGACTGTCGCTCCATCGCCGCTCATCTCGCCCTTGCTCGGCAGGCTCTACTGACCAGCATGATCCCGGGCGGCGCGGAGCACCAACGCAGGCCCGCGGCAAGAAATCCGCGGCCGTCCGCAACCGGTCGGAGGCTTCCGGGCGTGAAGGAGACAAATGCCCTTATTCCGGCAATACCCATCCTGCTGGGGGGTGACAACAGGGAGGACTCGATGACTGGCATCACGGCCCGGCCGCTGACCGACCGCGAACGGGAGACGCTCCGACATATCGCGGCGGGCCGCACCTATCTCCAGACGGCCCGCGCCATGGGAGTGTCCCGGCACACCGTGGACACCTATATGCGCCGCATCCGCGCCAAGCTCGGCCACACGAGCATGGCCGAGCTGACGCGGATCGCGATTTCCCTGGGTCTGTGAGGGCTCAGCCGTTGGCCAGGGCCTGCACCCGGTCGAGCGCCCCGTTGAACTTGTCGTGGTCGCCCACGGTCGGGCCGGAGGAGGTGTACTGCCACATCGTGTAGTACGACCAGCCGGCCGGCAGCGTCCCCGGGTCCGAGGCGTAGCGGGCGATCCACAGCGGGTTGTTCACCGCGAAGCCGCCGTAGTTGCCGGTGCACTGGGTCCACCAGCTGGTCGCCGTGTAGATCACGGGGTAGCGGCTGGTGAGCGAGTGATAGGTGTTGATGAAGTCGGCGATCCAGCTGACCATCTGGCTCGCGGTCTTGCCGTAGCAGGCGGCGCCGTACGGGTTCCACTCGATGTCGAGCGCGCCGGGCAGGGTCTTGCCGTCCCCGGACCAGCCGCCGCCGTGGCTGACGAAGTAGCTCGCCTGGGTGGCGCCGCTGGTGGTGTCCGGGGTGGCGAAGTGGTAGGCGCCGCGGATCATGCCGATGTTGTACGAGCCGTTGTACTGCTGGGCGAAGTACGGGTTCGTGTAGTACGTGCCTTCCGTCGCCTTCGTGTACGCCCAGCGCACCCCGCTGTTCCACAGGGTCGACCAGGCGACGTTGCCCTGGTAGCCGGAGACGTCCACGCCCTCGGTCTGGGTGACGTCACCGGAGGTCGGGCTGCCATGCTGGCCGTCGTGCGCGAGGACGCCCATGCCCATGTAGGCGGAGCCGCGGCTGGGCGTGGTCGCGGCGTGGGCCGAGGTGAGGGGCAGGGTGAGGGAGAGCGCCGCGAGCAGGGCCGTGATCAGGACGGCGAGGGGGCGCGGGCGCGGGGAGCGGTCGGAGCCGGGTCTGTGCACGGGCATGACGTGCCTCCGGAGAGTGGGGTGGGGGGAACGTGGCTGTGACCGTGTACCGGATGCCGCACTGGCGTGGGCATGCCATTCATTGCCTGGTAAAGAAGCTACGCACGTAGATGACGGCGTGGGAAGGGGGTCCGGGCGCCGCCGTTGGTCTAGCCCTGCGAAATACTTACAGAGCTGCGGCAATGACGACTTTTGGCAGAAACTTTCAGGACCGCGAAACCGGGCAGGGGTGCTGACGTGCACGAGGACGGAAACGGCGACGCACATCGCGGCGCCCAGGAGATGACACCCAGTGGTGCGGACCAGGAATTCCTGGCGCTGGAACGGGAGTTGACCGTGCTGCTCAGGCGGGCCCGGGCCAATCAGGGGGAGATGGCCCGCGAGGTCCATCCCGACCTGGAGTCCTCCGCGTACGGCCTGCTCATCCGCCTGGACGAGTGCGGCGGCCAGCGGGCCACGGAACTCGCCGGCTACATCGGCGTCGGCAAGGCCACCATGTCCCGCCAGCTGCGCGCCCTGGAGGAGCTGGGCCTGATCGCCCGCGAACCCGACCCCGCCGACGGCCGCGCCTGGCTCGTCACCCTGACCGAGGAGGGCCGCGGCCGGGTCGGCAAGGTCCGCGAGGCGCGCCGCGCCCGCTACGTCCGGCAGCTCGCCCACTGGGACCGCCGCGAGGTCGCCGAACTCGCCCGGCTCCTGCACCAGTTGAACGGCGTCATGGAGAGGTAGCGCGAGCCGGCGGGCGCTCACAGCTCCGCGTATACCACCGTCGCGTCGTCGTGGGTCTTGCTCCGCCCGAGCAACGCCCGCTCCTCGCGGTCCGCCGTCTCCAGCTCCCGCACCTGGTCCACCAGCGACCGGGCGCCCTCCTTGGCGACCAGCTCGAACAGGGCCTGCCAGTCGCCCTCGTGGAACTTCTCCGTCCAGCGGGTCGCGCCGTCCGTCAGCGCGGCCAGGGCGCGGACCTCTGCCCGAGCCGCCGTGCCGGCGACCGAGCGGGCCGCCACCGAGGGATCGGCGGCGGCGGTGAAGAAACCGCCCTCCTTGTTGCGCAGGGTGGCGTCCACCAGGGCGTCCGTGGTGAGCGCGGAGCGCGGGAGCCGGGCCAGCCGGTCGTCGAGAACCGGGGTGACCGCCCCGTCGGTGCCCTGCAGCAGCAGCGAGGAGTCGGACAGCACCAGGTACTCGACGGTCTCGGCGGACCAGCGGGCCAGGGCGACGGTTGCCTGGGGGGTGCGCGGGTGAGAAAGCTCACAGGTTCGGGCGTGGGCCTCGGCGGTGCGGCCGATCGCCCGCGACAGAATCTCCGGGAGCGTCAGATCTCCGCGCGAAACGGTCAGTTCGGTCAGCGCGCCGCCCAGCCGGCCGGTGAACCAGGGGACGGAATGCAGACACCCCGTCTCACCCCGTGGCGGAGTCACACCGTCCAGGACGATCACACAACCGCCCTGTCCGGAGGCGGGTAGTCCGACACCGGCGAAGTCCTCGTTGGGTCGGTTCGCGTCGCCGGGTTCCGAAACGAGATCAGTTCGCATTCAGCCAGTCTGCACGAGCTCTTCACAGGATTCGCCAAAGGCTGGCAAGTGCCGTTGAATTGACATGACCCCGCAGGTCAGGCGCCTGGTTTGGGGTGGAATGATCCACTCCGGGAAGGCGTGGTGGCGAATACTGCCAAAGCCTGCCCCGCTCGTCCAACCGGCATGCCGCACAGGGGCCCCGCACGCGCCACGGGAACTTGCCCGCCAACTCCCCTCCGATGTTCACTCCTTCGGGTGGCGGGTCAGGTGATGCGCAACCCCTGCCCACCGGCGCTGGGAGGGTCGGGAACCGTACGAACCGGGTGTACGCACCACTTGGCACCGAGATGACGAAGTGCCACCCGGGTCCTTGGCTAGTCGAGTTCAGGAATGCGAGCACCGGTGCAGATGAAGCGGCCTCGGCGCACAGGCAGGCAGACGGCCCCCACGGGGACCGAACCGCAGATCCCCGTGGGCACCGGCCGCGCCACCCATGTGCGCACCCGGCTGATCGTCGCGGTCGCCGTGGTGGCCGCCGCCGTCGCGGGAGCCGGCGCGCCCTCCCTGCTCACCGCGTCCCAGGACGTCGGCGACTCCCAGGACCTGGTGACGCTGGCCGCCCGCACCCAGGACGCCCTCGCCCTCGCGAACTCCCTCGCCGACGAGCGCGACGACGTCACCTCCTACATCGCCGCCGGGCTCCCCCGGGCGAAAGCCCCATCCGAGGACCGCAGCGCCCGCGTCGACCGGCAGGTCGAGGACCTGCGCGCCGAGGAGGACACCCCGGCGAGCCTGCGCGGCGACCTCGACGGCATCGCCGCCGTCCGCCGGGCCGCCCTCACCGGCAAGAGCACGGCCCTCCAGACCCACCAGGCGTACTCGGCCGCCATCGGCGAACTGCACCGGCTCGCCGAGCAGCTGGCCGACCGGACGCCCCCGCGGGCCGGCTCCGGCGCCCACGCGCTCGCCGAGCTGGACACCGCCGTCCAGCAGTCCGCCGCCGCCCGCGGCCTGCTGCTCGCCGCGCTGAACGTGCCGTCCTCCACCCGGACGGTGATCAGCCCCGTCACCGGCCTGCCCACCACGACCTCCACCACCTCCGAGGCCGACCGGAAACAGCGCGACCAACTGACCGCCGCCGCCCAGCAGGCGCGGCTGCGCGCCGACGCCGCCCTCGCCGACTTCCGCGCGACCGCCCCCAAGACGGCCGTCGACTCCTACGACTCCACGGTCACCGGCCCCGAGGTCAACTCGGCGGAGAAGTACCTCGCCACGCTCACCGACCAGCCGACGCTGGCCGACAGCGAGCTGACCACCAGCACCAAGAAGCTGGACGCGGCCCTGTCCGCCCGCGTCGACCTGATGCGCGGCGCGGAATCGGCCCTCTACGACCACCGCACCAAGAACCTGGCGAAGCTCCGCGACGACGACGTCACGGCACTGGAGATCCGCATCGCCGTGCTGGGCGCGCTGATGCTGGTGGCCGTGGGCCTCGCCACGGCCATGGCCCGCACCCTGACCCGCCCGCTGTCGGTGCTGCGCCGCGGCTCGGCCCGCCTGGTTCAGTCCGCGGACCCGGCGACCCAGGAGCCGATCGCCTTCACCGGCCGCAACGACGAGTTCGCCCAGGTCGTCCGCTCGGTCAACGCCCTGCACGCGCACGCGGCAGCCCTGCACGAGCGCGTGGCCACGCTGGAGACGGACCGCAGGCACCTGGTCGGCCAGCGCCAGAAGATGGCCGACGCCCGCGAGGAACTCCGCGCCGAGCTCGCCGAGTCCGCCGGCCAGCTGCAGCGGCTGCGCACCAGCATCGGCGGCACGTTCGTCAACCTGGCCCTGCGCACCCTCGGCCTGGTCGAACGCCAGCTCGCGGTCATCGAGGGCCTGGAGGAACGCGAACAGGACCCGGACCGCCTCGCCACGCTCTTCAAGCTGGACCACTTCGCCACGGTCATGCGCCGCCACAGCGAGAACCTCCTGGTGCTGGCCGGCGCCGAGCACGTCCAGCAGCACCACGGCCCGGTGCCGCTGGTCGACGTGGTCCGGGCGGGCGTCAGCGAGATCGAGCGCTACGAGCGGGTCCGGATCGCGGCGCTGCCCCCGCACGCGCACGTGGCGGGCTACGCGGCGGACGACCTCTCCCACCTGCTGGCCGAGCTGATGGAGAACGCCACGTCGTTCTCCCCGCCGGACCTGCCCGTCGAGGTCTCCGGCTGGCTGCTGGAGAGCGGCGAGGTCATGCTCTCCGTCCAGGACGAGGGCATCGGCATGGCGGCCGACCGCCTAGTCCGCCTCAACACCCGCCTGGCCGACTTCGACCCCGAGGGCCACTACGACAACGAGGGCGACGCCGGCCTCGGCCTCGGCCTGTACGTCGTCGCCCGCCTCGCCCACCGCCACGGTGTCCGTGTGCAGCTGCGCGAGCAGAAGCAGGGCGGCATCGCGGCGGTCGTCGTCCTGCCGGCCGCCCTCCTCACCGAGGCCCCGCCCACCGCACTGCCCCCGCAGACCTCGCCCCTGAGCACCACGGGCACCTTCTCCCTCCCCGGCGCCGACGCCGAGGTCAACTCCAACGTCCTCCACGGCCGCGCCAAGGACACCGACCCACTGGTCGCCCTGGCGGAACAGGCGGTCCGAGGGGCGTTGACCTCCAACGCTCCGGCCGACGGGCCCGGCACTCCACCGGAGCCGCCGCTTCCGACCACTGCGAAGGCCCCCGCAGGGGAGACCACGACCGCCTTCGGCACCTTCGCCGAGGAGACCGCCTCCACCGGACCGGGCACTGAGAGGGAGAGCGCCTTCGGTGGCCCGGCCGGGGACGCGGTACGGGAGGCCTTCGGCGGTTCGGCCGACGGGGCGGTGCGGGACGCCTTTGGCGGTTCGGCCGAGGAGGCCGTGCCGGGCGCCTTCGGTGGCCCGGCCGGGGACACGGTACGGGAGGCCTTCGGCGGTTCGGCCGACGGGGCGGTGCGGGACGCCTTTGGCGGTTCGGCCGAGGAGGCCGTGCCGGGCGCCTTCGGTGGCCCGGCCGGGGACACGGTTCGGGGTGCCTTCGGTGGTCCGGCCGGGGAGGCCGGGCGGGATGCCTTCGGCGGTTCAGCCCAGGACGCCGTGCGGGAGGCCTTCGGGGCCGAGCGGGGCGCGGCCGGTGACCGGGTGGAGTATGCGGTTCACGAGCAGGCCGCCCCGGCCGTCCAGAACGCGGAGGCCCGCCCGAAGGCTCCGGCGGAGACGTTCGCCGAGTCGACGATGGAGCTGCTGCTCCCGGACCTCACGGCGGACCCCATGGACCCGGCGGCCGCCGATGGTGGGCGCGCCCCACAGGGGCCACCCGCACCCGAAGACGAAGCCGGCACCGGTGGTGCGGGTGGGCACGCATCCGCCGAAGCCGAAGGCGAGGCGGAGGAACGGCTCACCACCAAGGGCCTCCCCAAGCGCACACCCAAGATCACCGCACCCGCCGCCCCACCTCGCCAGCGCACCGCAAGCGTCGACGCCGAAGCCCTCCGCAGAAGGCTCGGCGGCTTCCGCCAGGGCGCCCAGGCCGGCTACCGCGACGTAGCGGCAGAGCTCGCGACACGTACCGAAACAGCCACGGGGGGCACAGCCGAGGAGGCAAGCAGTTGACCGCGCCCAGTACCTACGGACTGAGCAGTGAAGCCCGCAACCTGCACTGGCTGCTGACCAACCTGGTGGAGGAAGTCCCCGGCATCGAGTCGGTCGCCGTGGTCTCCTCGGACGGTCTGCTGCTCCTCTCGTCCGACCCCGGCCACACCGAGCAGTCCCGTCGGACCCGCCCGGCGAAGGGGCCCCGCGGCTCCTCCGCCGACCTGGCCACCATCGTCTCCGGCATCGGCAGCCTCACCGTCGGCGCCGCGAAGCTGATGGACTTCGGCGGCGTCAAGCACACGATGATCGCGATGGAGGAGGGCAGCCTGTTCGTGATGTCGATCAGCGACGGCTCGCTGCTCGGCGTGCACGGTTCCGCCGAGTGCGACATGAGCGTGGTGTCATACCACATGGCGCTGTTCGTCGGCCGCGCTGGCCACGTGCTCACCCCGGAACTGCGCAGCGAGTTGCGCAAGTCCCTGGAGTCCGAGTCGGCGGGGAGCGCCCGATGAGCGGTGGTCCGAAGAAACTCCCCGTGCGTGGCGGGGAACGCAAACCCGCCCGCGTCCGCCCCTACTCGCTCACCGGCGGCCGTACCCGCTTCGGCCACGTCCTCCTCGTGGAGACGTTCGTGGCGGCGCTGGAGGCCCCGGAGGAGCGCAAGGAACTGACGAATGGTTCCCTCACCACCCGGGTCATGCCGGAGATGCGGGCCATCGTCGAACTGTGCCGCCGTATGCGCACGGTGGCCGAGATAGCCGCGCTGCTGAAGATGCCGCTCGGCGTGGTCCGCGTGCTCCTGAGCGACCTCGCGGACCAGGGAAAGATCCGTGTGTACGGCACCGGGACCGGTCACGGCGCCGGCCGTCCGGACCGCGCTCTGCTGGAAAGGGTGCTGAGTGGACTCCGTCGTCTCTGACGCCGCCGCCTCCGCCGTCGGAGGCGCTCCCCTCGTCGCCGGATTCACCGAGCCCGACGAGGACCTGAGGTCCTGGCAGACGGACCGCAGCCGGGCCCCCGTCGCCACGAAGATAGTCGTGGCGGGAGGCTTCGGTGTCGGCAAGACCACCCTGGTCACCGCCGTCTCGGAGATCACGCCCCTGCAGACCGAGGCGCTGATGACCGAGGCGAGCGAGGACACCGACGACCTCACCGCCACCCCGGGCAAGCTCACCACCACCGTGGCCATGGACTTCGGCCGCATCACGCTCGACGACGACCTGGTGCTCTACCTGTTCGGCACGCCGGGCCAGCAGCGGTTCTGGTTCATGTGGGACGACCTGGTGCGCGGCGCGATCGGCGCGGTCGTCATGGCCGACACGCGCCGGTTGAAGGACTGTTTCCCGGCGCTGGACTACTTCGAGAGCTGCGGGCTGCCGTACGTCGTCGCGGTCAACCACTTCGACGGCAGCGAGCTGTTCGAGCCGGAGGACGTACGGGAGGCGCTGACGATCCCCCCGCACGTCCCTGTCATGATCATGGATGCGCGGCGTCGCATCTCGGTCATCGAGACACTGCTGTCCCTGGTCGGCCACGCGCTGGACGAAACCCCCGAGTAGTCCCCGAGCAGTACCCGTTAGGAGTCCCCACCCGCATGCGGAAGATACTCGTCGTCGGAGCCGGCCAGTCCGGTCTCCAGCTTGCCCTCGGCCTGCAGTCGCACGGCTACGAGGTCACCCTGATGTCGAACCGGACCGCGGACGAGATCCGCACCGGCCGGGTCATGTCGACGCAGTGCATGTTCCACACGGCACTGCAGCACGAGCGCGATCTCCAGCTGAACTTCTGGGAGTCCCAGGCCCCGAGGATCGAAGGACTCGGCGTCTCGGTCGCGGCCCCCGGCTCGCACGACCCGGGCCCCACGCAGCGGGCGATCGACTGGGTGGGCAAGCTCGACGGGTACGCGCAGTCGGTCGACCAGCGGGTGAAGATGGCCGGCTGGATGGAGACCTTCGCCCAGCGCGGCGGCCAGCTGGTCATCCACGGCGCGGCGGTCGGCGACCTCGACTACTTCTCCCGCACGTACGACCTCGTCCTGGTCGCGGCCGGCAAGGGCGAGCTGGTGTCGATGTTCGCCCGCGACCCGGAGTGCTCCCCGTACAGCGAGCCGCAGCGCGCGCTGGCGGTGGCGTACGTCCACGGCATGGGCCCGCGCCCGGAGCACCCGGAGTTCGACGCGGTGCGCTGCAACCTGGTCCCCGGGGTCGGCGAACTGTTCATCATGCCGACGTTCACCACCTCCGGCCGCGCCGACATCCTGTTCTGGGAGGGCATACCCGGCGGCCCGCTCGACGTCTTCAACGGCGTCAAGGACCCGGCGGAGCACCTCTCCCTGACCCTGGAACTCATGGAGAAGTTCACGCCCTGGGAGTACGCGAGGGCGACCAAGGTCGAACTGACCGACGCCGGCGGCACGCTGTCCGGCCGCTACGCCCCGACGGTCCGCAACCCCATCGGCCGGCTGCCCGGCGGCGGTCTGGTCCTGGGCGTCGCGGACGTCGTCGTGGCCAACGACCCGATCACCGGCCAGGGCTCCAACTCGGCCGCCAAGTGCGCGGCCGCGTACCTCGCGTCGATCCTGGAGCAGGGTGACAAGCCGTTCGACGAGGAGTGGATGCAGGCCACGTTCGACCGGTACTGGAACACCGCGCAGCACGTCACCAAGTGGACGAACGCGATGCTCATGCCGCCGCCGGAGCACATCCTGAACCTCATCGGCGCGGCCGGCCAGCTCCAGCCGGTGGCCGACCGCTTCGCCAACGGGTTCAACGACCCGTCCGACTTCGAGAACTTCTTCTACGAGCCGGACAAGACTGCGGCCTACCTGGCCTCGGTGACCGGGGCCTGATCCGGACGTACGGCACCGAGGACCGGGTTCGACGCCAGAGGTGACACCTCGATGCCGGCTCCCGGTCTCGGTGCCTGCACGACGTTGCCGTTCCCCACGTACATCGCCACGTGGGTCGCGTCCGGGAAGTACACCACCAGGTCTCCCGGCCGCAGCTCGCTCAGCGGGATCCTCGTCAACCGCTGCCACTGCTCCTGGCTCGTCCGTGGGATGGATCTGCCCGCGTGTCCCCAGGCCTGGGAAGTGAGGCCCGAGCAGTCGTAGGCGTCGGGGCCCTGCGCGCCCCACTGGTACGGCTTGCCGAGCTGGTCCATGGCGTAGCGGACCGCGAGGGCGCCCTCGGGGGAGGCGAGGCGGCCTGCGGGGAGGGAGCCCGAGGTGGCGAGCTTCTGCTGGGCCGCGGTGACACCCCGCTGTTCCAGCGCGGCCACCGCGGCCAACTGGGCGGGGGTGAGGGAGGCCAGCAGGCGTTCCACGTCGGCCAGCTTCTTCTGCACGGCGTCGCGCTGCTTTCGCTGCTGGTCGGCGAGGGTGAGCCGGGAGTCCAGGGCCTTGCGGGCCAACCGGGCCAGGGTGTCCCGCCGCTTCTCCGTGTCGGTCAGCCGGGTCACCGTACGGGCCTGTGTTCGGGCCAGCTCGCCGATGACATGGCCCTCGTCCAGCGCGTGCTGCGGATCGGGCGCGAGGAGCAGGCGGACGTACGGGCCCAGGCTGTCGCTGCTCTGGTACTGCCGTCGGGCCAGCCGGCCGACGTCGCTCCGGCTGTCCTGCAGGGCGAGGCGGGCGCGGGCCAGTTCGCCGTCGAGGCGGGCCACCGCGGCGCGCTGCCGCTTCAGTTTCTCGGCGGTGGCGTTGTAGGTCTCGGTGGCCTTTTCGGCCTGGCGGTACAGCTGCTGAAGACCCGTCAGCAGCTGGGAAACGGTCCGCTGCTGCGGGCCCGCACCGGGCCGCTGCGGGTCCGGTGCGGCCGCGGCGGGTGCGGGCACCAGGACGGCCTGAGCCGCCAGCGCGGTCGTACAGGCCAGACGCAGAACCATTCCTGACACGTCATCACCTCGGGTGCGGGGAGGGATTCCCGGCGGGCGGGCTGGTCGCCCCCTATCGCACCGCGATAATCAGATGTATCCGGCCGGGGCGCGCTCCTGACGTGAGCGGTTCGGCGCACGCCTGTCACCCGTTCGTGTCGTCCGGCTCACCGGGCGGCCTTGCAGCGGGCTTCGACCAGGGCCACCTGAGCCTTCCGCCGGAGGTGTCGTCCGGGTCGTACTGGTACTTCCACCCCTGGATCAGGCCCAGCCGCCTGCTGTGTCCGCGCGGCACACGGCGGTAGACCAGCACCGCGGGCGGGCCGCCGTCCGGGTCCGGGACGGGGATGCGGTACGTCTTCGGGGGGTGCCCGGTGGGCCCGACCATGACCGGCAGCACGCGCCCGTCCATGGGGCCGCCCTCGAAGGGGGTGTTCTGGCTCTTCACGGCTTCAGTCTCGGCCATCCTCGCCGAGAGCGCCGACGACGGCGGCCGTCTGCGGGTCCCGGGCCGCGGTGACCGCGAGTACGGCCATGAACTGCTCCACCAGCCAGGCGCGCAGCTCCTCCACCGGGGGCTGCTTGTCCTCGTCGAGCCAGATCAGGGAGGCCGCCTCCACGGCCGTGATCCACGTCCGGACGGTCATGCGCAGCCGGGGGCCGGGCTCGGCGACGCCGAGGTGGCTGTAGATGTGCTCGGCGGCGGCCCGGCGGACCCCGTCGACGATGGCGGTCGTCCGGGACGTCTCCACCACGCTGCCGCCCTGGAGCAGCGCGCTGAAGCCCGTGTCGTGCTCGTCGACGAAGCTCAGATAGCGGTCCAGGGCGCGGGACAGACGGGGCAGCAGAGGGCCCTCGCGGGGCTCGTCGAAGCACAGCTGGAGCTCTTCGGCGGCCGAGCGCAGCGCGGCCTCGTACAGCTGTTGCTTGCCGCCCGGGAAGTACCGGTACACCAGGGGTCGCGACACTCCGGCGGCCTCCGCCACGTCGTCCAGCGACACGTCCTCGGGGGCGCGGTGAGCGAAGAGGTTCAGGGCGGCGGCGAGCAGCTGGCTTCGCCGCTCCTCGACGCTGAGGCGGCGGTAGGCGGGGGTGGCGGCGGACGGGGTCATGGCCGTCAGCCTAATCGCCGTGGGGGGCGCGAGGGCGTCGGCGGCCGCGGGTCCGTGGTGGCCGCTCGCGCCCACGCGGCGGAGCCGCATATCGAGACGGCCCCACGCCTAGGCGGGCATCCCCGTCCTACGCCAAGAGGCCGGACGACCTCCACAGTCGCCGCCCAGCCCCCCGCAGCACCCCGATGTCGTCCAGGAAGTCCGTCAACCGCTTCGCACCCGTCTGCATGACCTCGCGCCGATGCCCGCTCGCCTTCACCTGGGCCGTCGCCTCCCGCTTGTCCAGGCCCACGTTCGTGTAGACGTCGGGGTTCACGAAGGCGACCGAGAAGACGCGGGCGAACTCGCCCGAGGTGATCCGGGTGAACTCCTGGGACCACTTCGGCGCCGTCACCATCTGGCGCCGCAGCTCCTCGCGGGCGTACCGGACGTGCCGGGCCTCCTCGACCACGTGGATGCGGGTGACGCCACGGATGAGGGGCTGGACCCGCTCGTCCGGGAACGTCAGCCGCTGCATCCAGTCCAGGACCTCCTCGCCGAGCAGCGTGGCGGTGAAGGAACCGGGCGTCGTGGAGATGGTCTTGAACAGGCGGCCGAGGTTCTGGTGGGCCTTGCTGACCGGGTACCAGGGCGTGCCGCCGTGCGAGATCAGGCGCGCGAACATCTTGGAGTGCCGGCACTCGTCCTCGATCTCGGTCAGCGCGTAGCGCACGTGCGCGCTCGTCGCCGCCTTGTCGTAGATGTGCCGGACCAGCAGCTGCATCAGGATGATCTCGAACCAGATGCCGAGCGAGGCCAGCGCCGCCGCCTCGTGCTGGGAGAGCAGGATCCGCTGCTCCTCGCTCATCCGCTTCCACATCGGCGTGTCGTAGAGCGAGACCAGCTCCGGCGGCCAGAACCACTTGCCCTCCTCGAAGGGCGCCTCCCAGTCCAGCTCCTTGTCCGGGTCGAAGGAGTGCTTGGCGGAGGAGACGAGCAGCCGTTCGGCCACCTGCTCCCGGTCCTTGAGCAGGCCGAGCGCATCGCGCAGACCGTCCAGCGCGTCCGCTTCCGTCAGGGTCGTCATGGCTCCCTCACCTCGTTACCGGGGGGTACGTCGTCCTGCCTCTTATGAGACTGCCTGTCAGCAAGGCCGTCAATCCCTTGCACGTGACTTGTTGACTTCGCGTCTACGTGTGAGCCTGCGGGGTATGCCGACCCATGACCTGTACGCCAACGACCCAGGTGACTCCCTCTGGCAGGTGCCCGCGAGCGGTGCCGCCCGGTTCAGCTGGGAGTACGACGACGGCCGCGAACGCCTGCTCGCCCTGTACCAGAAGGGCAAGGACAAGCAGTGGGACGGGCAGCAGCGCATCGACTGGGACCTGGAGGTGGACCCGTACGACGCGCTCGGCACGCCCGAGGAGGCCATGTCCCTGTACGGCACCAAGTACTGGGACAAGATGACGGAAAAGGACAAGGGCGAGCTGCGGCGGCACTACGCCTCCTGGCAGTTCAGCCAGTTCCTGCACGGCGAGCAGGGCGCGATGATCTGCGCGGCGCGGATCGTGGAATCGGTGCCCGACCTGGACGCCAAGTTCTACTCCGCGACCCAGACCATGGACGAGGCCCGGCACGCCGAGATCTACGGCCGGTTCCTGCACGAGAAGATGGGGCTCGTCTACCCGATCAACGACAATCTGCAGTCGCTGCTCGGCGACACGCTCCGGGACAGCCGCTGGGACATGCCCTATCTGGGCATGCAGGTGCTCATCGAGGGTCTGGCGCTGGCCGCCTTCGGGATGATCCGGGACACCACCGACAAGCCGCTGCCCAAGCAGATCCTGACCTACGTCATGCAGGACGAGGCCCGGCACGTGGCCTTCGGCCGGCTGGCACTCAGGGACTACTACAAGCAGCTCACCGACGCCGAACTGCGCGAGCGCGAGGAGTTCGTCATCGAGGGCTGCTATCTGATGCGCGACCGGCTCCGGGGCGTGGAGGTCCTGGAGAACTTCGGCATCCCCAAGGCCGAGGCGGAGGAGCTGAGCGAGCACTCCGAGTTCCTCCATCTGTTCCGCAAGCTGCTGTTCAGCCGCATCGTGCCCTGCGTCAAGGACATCGGGCTGTGGGGCAAGCGGCTCCAGCAGGCCTATGTGGACATGGGCGTGCTGGAGATGGGGGACGCCAGCCTGGATCTGCTGATGGCCCAGGACGAGGAACTGGCCGAGCAGCTGGACGCGCAGCGCTTCGCCGCCGAGGAGCGGGAGCGGATCGCGGAGGTCCGGGAGGCGATCGAGTCGGGCGCGGCGGAGGACTGAGGCGGTTCAGGGCCGAGGCGGCGGAGCCCCGGGCGGCCGCCGGAGTGTTCACTCGCGTGCAGTAGCGTGCGCGCGTGTCCATGCCTCCGCCACCGCAGCAGCCGTACCCGAACGGCCAACCGTACTCCAACGGCCCCCAGCAGCCGCCGAACCCGTACGCCCCGCCCCCGCAGGCCGCCCCCGGCCCGTACGGCCCCCCGTATCCGCCGCCGCAGCAGCCGTACCCGCCGCAGCAGCCCTACGCCCAGCAGCCGTACCCGGGCTGGGGCGCGCCGCCCATGGCCCCGCTGCCGAAGAAGCGGCGGATCGGGCTGATCCTCGGGATCGTGGGCGGCGTCGTCGTGGCGATCGTCGTGGTGCTCGCCCTGATCGGGATGGCGGTCGAGAGCGGCTTCCCCCAGGCGAAGAACAAGCTCACCCTGCCCCAGACGCTGCTCGACGGGAAGTACCGGCTCGCCCAGGACCTCTCCGACTCCGAGGGCAAGAAGATCGAGGACGAGGCCCACGGGGCCTGGGACGCCAAGGACCTCCACGGCGTGGTCGGCACCTACAACGTGGGCGGCGACGCGGCCAAGGGCACCCTGGTCGTCTCGGGCATGTACGGCCGGTTCAAGAACACCGACGCGGCCCGCAAGAACATGATGAAGGGCGCCGCCCAGGGCGCCAACGCCAAGGTGGCCGTCCCCGCGAAGGACTTCGCCCTCAGCGGCGTGACCATCAGCTGCGAGGTGGTGACGCAGGAGCAGATGGGCACGAAGTTCACGGTGCCCATGTGCGCCTGGGCGGACGGCAACACGGGCGCCACGGTCGCCACCGTGAACACGCCGCTCGCCTCGCAGAGCCCGTCGGCCATCGACCTGGAGGCGGCCGCGAGGAACACCCTCAAGATCCGCTCCGAGGCGGTCAAGCCGATCGGCTGACCGCCGGGCACCCCTCAGGAAGTGATGCGGCCGGTGCTCACCGGCCGAGGACCGCCCGCATCACGTCCCGCGCGATCGGTGCCGCGTCCCCGCCGCCGCTGATCTCGCCCCGGTTCGCCGACGCGTCCTCCACCACCACCGCGACCGCCACCTGCGGGTCCAGGGAGTTGTCGGCCTGCGCCCAGGAGACGAACCAGGCGTACGGCACACCGGAGTTGCCGACCCCGTGCTGCGCGGTGCCGGTCTTGCCGCCGACCAGGGCGCCGGGGATGGCCGCCCGGGTGCCGGTGCCCTCCCGGACCACATCGGCCATCAGCTCCTTCAGCCGCTCGGCCGTCGAGGGGTTGATCACCTGCCGCACCGGGTGCGCCCCGCTCCCGGTGAGCGCCTCGCCGCTGCGCAGGGTCGTCCGCTCCACCAGGTACGGGGTCCGCAGCTGCCCGCGGTCCGCGACGGCCGCCGCGACCATCGCCATCTGCAGGGGTGTGGCCCGGGTGTTGTACTGCCCGATCGAGGAAAGCGCCAGCTGCGCCTGGTCCACATGCGGGTCGAAGGTGCTGGGCGCCACGGAGAAGGGGATGCGCAGCCCGCTGTCGTTGAACCCGAACGCCCGTGCCGTGGCCACCATGTTCTGCACCCCGACGTCCACGCCCAGCTTGGCGAACACCGTGTTGCAGGACCACTCGAAGGCCGACCGCAGCGAGGCGTCCCGGCAGTCGTCGGCCTCGTTGGTCAGCCGGTTCGTGGCGCCGGGCAGCCGGTAGGGGTCCGGGGAGTCGGTGCGCGCGTCCAGGTCGGTGACCAGGCCCGCGTCCAGCGCCGCCGCCGCGGTGACCACCTTGAACGTCGACCCCGGCGGATAGGTCTGCCGTACCGCCCGGTTGAGCATCGGCTTCTCCGGGTCGTGGTTGAGCCGCGACCACGCCGAGGCCACCGCCTCTCCGTTGCCGGAGAGCACCCCGGGGTCGTACGACGGACTCGACACCAGCGCCAGGACGCGGCCCGTGGCCGGCTCGATCGCGGCCACCGCGCCCTTGCGCCCGGCCAGCGCCCGGTACGCCGCCTCCTGCGCGACCCGGTTCAGCGTGGTGACGACGTTCCCGGCCGGAGCGAGCCGGCGCGTCACGTCGTTCCACAGCGGCAGCGGCGCCAGCACCGGATCCGTGCCGGAGAGCACCCCGTCCCCGGCGTGCTCCAGGAACGTGGTGCCGTACGACTGCGAGGCGAAGCCGGTGACCGGCGCGTACAACGGCCCGTCCTTGTAGGTGCGTTCGTAGCGCAGCTGCTCGCCGGTGTCCACGGAGCCGGTGACCGGCTCAGCGCCGACCAGGATGTCACCGCGCGGCCGGCCGTAACGGGCGATCTCGGCGCGCCGGTTGGCCGGGTTTCCGTCGTAGACCTGGGACTGCACCACCTGCACCCGGGCCGCGTTGACCAGCAGCGCCGCCAGCAGCAGCGCGCAGAACGCGCAGGCGTGCCGGATGCAGCGTCCCATCGGCCGCCCGTCGCCGTAGTCGCTCACGCCGCCTCCCGGCCGTCGTACTGGCTGCGCGCCGAGTCGCTCACCCGGATCAGCAGCGCCACGATCACCCAGTTGGTGACCACCGAGGAGCCGCCCTGGGCGAGGAACGGCATCGCCATGCCGGTCAGCGGGATCAGCCCGGTGACCCCGCCCGCGATCACGAACACCTGCAGCGCGAGGATCGAGGCGAGCCCGACCGCGAGCAGCCGGCCGAAGGGCTCGCGCAGGGCGAGGCCCGCCCGGTAGCCGCGTTCCACCAGCAGCGCGTACAGCAGGAAGATCGCCGCGAGCCCCGCGAGGCCCAACTCCTCGCCCGCCGTGGCCAGGATGAAGTCCGACTTGGCGGCGAACCCGATGAGGACGGAGTGCCCGAGCCCGAGCCCGGTGCCGAGCATTCCGCCGGCGGCGAAGGCGAACAGCGACTGGGAGAGCTGGTTCGGTCCCAGCCCGGCCTCGATGGTGGCGAAGGGATGCAGCCAGTCCTCGATCCGCTGGTTCACATGCGGCTCCATCCGCCCGACGGCCACCGCGCCGAGGACGGCGAGCAGCAGGCCGACCGCGATCCAGCCCGTCCGCCCCGTGGCGACGTACAGCAGCACCACGAACAGCCCGAAGAACAGCAGCGAGGTGCCCAGGTCCCGCTCCAGGACCAGCACTCCGACGCTCAGCAGCCAGATCGTCACGATCGGCCCGAGCACCCGGCCGGTCGGGAACTGCAGCCGCCACAGCCGGCGGCCCGTGTACGCGAGCGCGTTGCGGTTGGCGGCCAGATAGGCGGCGTAGAACACCGCGAGCAGCACCTTCGCGAACTCGCCCGGCTGGATGGAGAATCCGGCGATCCGGATCCAGATCCGGGCGCCGTTGAGCGCCGGGAACAGGATCGGCAGCGCGAGCAGCCCGAGCGCGGCGGCCACGCACACGTACGCGTACCGCTGCAGCGACCGGTGGTCGCGCAGCACCAGCACCACGGTGATGAACAGCCCGACCCCGAGCGTGGACCACACGAGCTGGGCGGGAGCCGCCTGGGCGTGCGGGGTCTCCAGGTCGAGCCGGTAGATCAGGATCAGCCCGAGCCCGTTGAGCAGCACGGCGATCGGCAGGAACAGCGGGTCGGCGTACGGCGCCCGGATGCGCACCGCGAGATGCGCCAACAGCGCGAGCCCACCGAGCCCGGCGCCGTAACCGACGGCGCCGGGCGGCACGGTACCGGTCCGTGCCACACCCACCGCGCAGTATCCGTACACGGACAGCAGCACGGCCAGCACGATCAGGGCGAGTTCGATGCCACGGCGCCGGGGGAGGCGTACGACGGGTGCGGGAGCCTTCGCCGCCGCCACGGTGGTTCCGGCCTTGGTCATGCCCGGAACCTACCCAAACGGGACGTCTTGTGTGCTATGCCCGCCGGCACCAGCGTGGCGTGAAGGGCGCTTCACCGCCCCTCGACCGCAGGCAAGATCAACGTGGCGACGCCCCCGCCACCCACCGCGTTCGCGAAGAACAACCGCGCCCCCAGGACCTCCGCCTGCCCCACGGCGATGGTCAACCCCAGCCCATGCCCGGTAGCCCCACCCTCCGTACGGAACCGCTGCGGCCCATGCGCCACCAGATACTCCGGAAATCCGCCGCCATGGTCCCGTACGGTCACCACAGCCCCGTTCACCGTCACAACCACCGGCGGCGCCCCGTGCTTGTGCGCGTTCGCCACCAGATTCCCCAGCACCCGCTCCAGCCGCCGCCGATCGGTCTCCACCCGCGCGTCCGCCAGGACGCGCACCTCCGTGTCGGTGCCCGAGGCGCGCACCACCCGCCGGGCCAGCGCCCCCAGCTCCTCGGTGTCCACCGCCGGCTTCTCCCGCCCGGTGTCCAGCCGGGAGATCTCCAGCAGGTCCTCGGTGAGGGTGCGCAGGGCCGCCACCCGGTCCCGCACCAGCTCCGTCGGCCGGCCCGGCGGCAGCAGCTCCGCCGCCGCGTGCAGGCCGGTCAGCGGGGTGCGCAGCTCGTGCGCCACGTCCGCGGTGAACCGCTGCTCGCTCAGCAGCTTGCTCTGCAGGCTCGACGCCATGGAGTCCAGCGCCGCCGCCACCGCGGCCACCTCGTCCTGCGGGCGGGACGGATCCTTCGTACGGGGGTCGTCGACACGCGCGTCCAGATCGCCCGCGCTGATCCGCCGGGCCACCCGGGCCGTGCCGTGCAGCCGCCGGGTCACCCGGGTCACCGCGAACACACCGACCAGCACCGTCGCCCCGATCGCGAGCGCCGACGACCAGAGGATGGACCGGTCGAGTCCGGCGATGGTGCGGGACTGCTGTGCGTAGTCGACCGCCACGGCGAGCGCCCGGTGCCCGGCCACCGGGCCCGCCGCCCACATGGTGGGGTGGCCGTCGTGCTGGGAGACCATGGTGCCGCGCTCGCCGGAGGCCGCGAGCGCCCGCAGCGGCGCGGGCAGTCCCGCGGGGTCCACCCCGGCGTTCGGCAGCAGCGAGTCCCCGGCCTCGTACGCCTCGGTGGCGTCCGCGAGGCGGGACAGGGCCGTGCTGCGGGCCTGTCCGACGGTCTGGTTGGTCACCGAGACGTGTACCAGGACGCCGAGCAGCGCGGCCAGCGCACAGCACATCACCGTGATGAACGCGGCCGCCTTCACGGCGAGCGGCCCCGCCCAGCGCGGGAGTGCGAGCCTCATCGCGCACTCGCGGAGGCGGCAGCGGGGGGCATGGCGGCGGGGGAGGCGGACGGCGAGGGAGAGGACGGGGGCGCGGGCTTCTTGGCGTGCCGGCCCTCACCGGTGTGCAGGTACTCGTCGCGGGAGAACACCATCGCGCGCTGCCCCGGATCCCACACCCAGGTCGTGCGGTACTCGTAGCCGGAGATGTCGGCCGGTGAGCGCTCGATCAGTGCCCGCCCGGCCAGCTCCACGCCGATGATCGCGTCGTTGTCGGACAGCACCTGTACCAGCTTGTGCTTCTCGACGGTGTAGACCCGTACGCCCGTCTGATTGGTCGGGTAGAGCCGGAAGCCGAGGGTCATGTCGTCCCGGCCGTCGCCGGTGAGGTCCCGGTAGTACGGCTTCAGCAGCGGGCAGCGGGCCCGTTCGCCGCCGGCCCGGCAGTCCTTCAGCCGGTCCACGGTCGCGTGGTACGCGCCCTTCGACCCGTAGTCATCCGGATGCGCCTTGACCTCGGCCTCGACCACGTCCACCGGGTCCACCTCGCGGATGTCGTCGCCGGGGACGGTGATGCCCTTGACGACCTCCCTGGTCGCCACGTCGTAGGGGTACGCGGGGCTGGACGCCGGGCGCAGGTCCGGCCAGAGCTTGGCGGGGCTGACGGCGGTCGGGGTGGCACCCGCGCCCCGCAGCCCTCCGGTGTCCCCACAGGCCACCGCCGTCGCCGACAGCAGGGCGACGGCGGCCGCGGTGAGGGCGGTGCGCGCGGGACGGCGGGCTGGCACGGTGCTCCTGGGGCGTCGGGGTCGGTCGTGGCCCCGTACACCTTATTCGTAGGCGAGAAAAATTCTTATGTAAGTCGTATGTAAGTCCTTTTTGCCCCCGTGGGGGCGGGGCGCTGGGAGAGAGGCTACTCGGCCAGCTCCTCCAGCAGCCGCACCGTCGACAGGCCCGCGCGCAGGTACTCCACGAACAGTTTGTTGTGCAGCGCCCACGCCGAGCGCCGGGCCCGGATCAGCTGGATCACCTCGTCCGGCGCGGCATGCCCCCGCTGGACGAGTGCGTGCGCGACGACCAGGCCCGAGCGGTTGTACCCGTGGTAACAGCGCACGAGCACCCGGCGCCCGGCGTCCAGCGCCTCGTTCGCGGCCCGGGCCAGCCGGATCACGCCGGCGAGCTGTGTCCCGTCCAGCGGGCCGTCCGGTATCGGCCACACATGGTGCTCGACCCCCGGATCGGGGCCGTACCCCGGCAGCCGCAGCAGCGTCTGCACCACATCGAACTCGTCATGGACGACGGCGAGCTCCGGCCGTCCCGAGCGGCCCAGGAACTCGTGCCCGCCCATCCACAGGCCGGGCACGATCTCGTCCCAGGGGCTCTCCGGAGCCGGTACGTCGGGCTGCTTTCCGCGGATCCGCAACGGCGCCTCCCCAACTCCCCCTCGCGGGGCCGCCTCCACGGTAACCGGTCTTGCCCCGGGAGCACCCCGCCTGTTCCCATGGTCGAGGGGTGATGGCGCATGAGCGCACTGCGCGTGGTGCCGGCCTATCGGCACGGCCGGGAACGGCTGTACGTCTGCCGCCCGGACGGAAGCAACGCCGCCTGGTACGACCGTGAGACGGGCCGGGTCAACCTGCTCGGCGAGGGCAGCAGGGACGACGTACTGGAAGCCCTGAAACCGTTCCTGACCGGCCCGGTGACCGTGGGCCCGCCACCGGTGCCCACCCCCGCGGAACTCGCCCGGCTGACCCTGCACCCCGACGACGATCTGGCGCCCAACCGCCCCGGCGAGGCCCTGCTCGTCGCCCTCGACCGCGACCCCGGCCCCGCCCGCCGGCTGCGCCCCGACCCGCGCCGCCGCGCCCTGGCCGCCGAGGAGGCCGTCGGCACGGTCCTGGACGGCCTGGAGGGGGCCGGCTGGCACACCCTGCACTCCATCGCCCTGCCCGGCGGCGACCGCATCCACCATCTGCTCCTCGGCCCCGGCGGCCTGTTCGCCGTACACGCCCTGTACGCCCGCAAGTCCCGGGTCCTGATCGCCGACCCCATGGTCACCGTCGGCCGCCGCGAGGCCGAGCCGCTGCTGCGCCGGCTGCGTTCCGTCGCCGACCGGGCCTCCTACGCCCTGACCGCCGAGGTCCGCCCGGTCCTGGCCCTGGCGGGCCCGGCCGAGCTGACGGTGACCGTCCCGCCGCGCTCGGTACGCGTCCTGCAGGACACCGAGCTGGCGGGCCTGGCCCGGTTCGGCGGGGTGCTCAAGCCGGCGGACGTGGAGGCGCTGCACGGAATGGCACGGGACCGGAACACATGGGGGAGGGTGTAGATCAGGGGAGCGGGGCCGCCGTTTCCGGGTCCAGCATGGGTGCCATCAGGTCCCCGAGGTCCTGCAGCCGCGGCGCGATGTCCTGCGCCCGGAACTCCAGCTGAGCCGGGTCGCGGCAGTCGGCGACCTCCGCCCAGGTCACCGGAGCGGAGACGAGCGGTGCTGGGCGGGCGCGCAGCGTGTACGGGGCGGCCGTGGTCTTGCGGGCCGCGTTCTGGCTCCAGTCGACGAACACCTTCCCCGGTCTGAGGCTCTTCGTCATCCGGTGCACCACCAGCCGCGGCATCGCCCGCTCGGCCTCCACGGCGAGCGCCTTCGCGTACTCGCTCGTCCGCTCGGAGGACGATCCCCGGACCGACGCCAGCAGGTGCAGCCCCTTCGACCCGGCCGTCTTCGGGTACGCCTCGATGCCGTCCGCCGCGAGCCGCTCACGCAGCCACAGGGCCACCTCGCAGCAGTGGACGACGGTCGCGGGCGTGCCCGGGTCGAGGTCGAAGACCAGCCGGTCGGCCTCGTCCGGGGTCTGCACCAGCCACTGATGGGTGTGGAACTCGGCGACGAGATTCGCCGCCCAGACCAGGCTCGCCAGATCCTGCAGGACGACCATCCGGGCCGGACTGTCCGCCGAGGACCGCGGCACCTCGGCGGTGGTGACCCACTCGGGCGTACCAGGCGGAACGTTCTTCGTGAAGAACAGCTGCCCCTCCGGTCCGTCCGGATAGCGCAGGAAGGACACGGCCCGGTCGCGCAGATGCGGCAGCAGCACATCGGCGCTGGTCGCGTAGTAGTGGACCACCTCCGCCTTGGTGAAGCCGGTCTCCGGATACAGCACCTTCTCCAGGTTGCTGAGCGCGAGCCGCCGCCCCTCCACCTCTGTGATAGGCGTCATACGATGACAATCTCAGACAAACAGGGGTAAGTGGTGTACCGGCGGATTGGGCAGATCCAGCAGATCCGGCAGAGGAAGGTTGCGGCACGTGCGATCCATCTGGAACGGGGCCATCTCCTTCGGGCTCGTCAGCATCCCGATCAAGCTGGTGAACGCCACGGAGAGCCGTTCGATCTCCTTCCGCCAGATCCACACCGAGGACAACGGCCGCATCCGCTACCGCAAGGTATGCGAGCTGGAGGACCGCGAGGTCAGCCAGGCCGAGATCGGCAAGGCGTACGAGGACGCGGACGGCACGATCATCCCGATCACCGACGACGACCTCTCCCACCTGCCGATCCCGACCGCCCGCACGATCGAGATCGTGGCCTTCGTACCGGCCGACCGGATCGACCCGCTCCAGATGGGCGCGGCGTACTACCTGGCCGCCGGCGGGGCCCCCGCGGCCAAGCCGTACACCCTGCTCCGCGAGGCCCTGAAACGCAGCAACAAGGTGGCCATCGCAAAGTACGCCCTGCGCGGCCGCGAACGCCTCGGCATGCTCCGGGTGGTCGGCGAGGCCATCGCCATGCACGGCCTGCTCTGGCCCGACGAGGTCCGCGCCCCCGAGGGCGTCGCCCCCGACGCCCACGTCACCATCCGCGACAAGGAACTCGACCTCGCCGACGCCCTTATGGACACCCTCGGCGAGGTCGACCTGGAAGACCTCCACGACGAGTACCGGGAGGCCCTGGAGGAGGTCATCGCCGCGAAGGCCTCCGGCGAGGCCCCACCGGAGGCCCCGGCCCCGGCCGCCGCCGGCAAGGTGCTGGACCTGATGGCCGCGCTGGAGAACAGCGTGCGGGCGGCCCGGGAGTCGCGCGGCGAGGCGCCCGCCGCCGAGGCCGAGGTCAGACCCCTGCCGCGCAGGGCCGCGCCCAAGGCGGCCGGGGGCAAGAAGTCGACGTCCACGGCCAAGAAGACGACGACTGCGAAGAAGGCGGAGCCGGCCCGGAAGTCGACGTCGAAGGCTGCCTCCAAGACGGCGTCCAAGGCGGCTCAGGGGGCGAAGAAGACGACGGCGACGAAGACTACGGCGAAGAAGACGACGGCGAAGAAGACTGCGTCGCGCAAGCGGACGGCGTGAGGGTGCGCCTTCGGCACCGCGAAGGACGGGCGGCTGCTCACGAACGAGCGCGGGGGAGTGGTCGGCTTGAACGGGATCGTGCCCGGCGCCGAGGACGTCCGCACGGTGCTGCCCCATGCCCGCACCCTTTACGAGTATCAGGACTTCGTTTTACGTCTCCCGGCTGTTCGGCGAGCACTTTGCTGGGACGCGCTACGCCGCGTACTTCGCTGCCCCGTCGGCCGACGCCGAGCGCGACTGAAGGAGAGATCTCATGTCCACGCCACAATCCATGAGCGCGCTCGTAGCCCAAGAGGTTGGCGAACCGAGCGATGTCCTACGGCTGGAAACCCGGCCTGTTCCCACGCCCGGATCCGGCCAGGCGCTGATCCGCGTGAAGGCGACTCCGATTCACGCCAGCGATCTGCACGTGCTGCGCGGCCGCTACGGTTTCTCCCCCGAGTTTCCCACTGTCGGGGGTCACATGGAATGCGTGGGCCGTATTGAGGCCCTGGGCCCGGATACCGAGGGACTGAGGATCGGCGAGCGCGTGGTGGCCATCGCTGTCCCTGCGGTACCAGGGCCGCGTGGGGCCGGCACTTGGCAGGAATACCTTGTTGCCGATACACAGAGGCTCCTGCCGGTCCCCGATCGTCTGAGCGACTCCAGTGCCTGTCAACTCGCTGTCAACCCGTTGACCGCGCTGCTCCTGGTGACTCGCGAACTCGACGTACAGCCCGGTGAATGGTTGTTGCAGACGGCCGCGGGCTCCACCGTCGGCCGGCTCGTCATTCAGCTGGCCAGGCATCTGGGTATTCGCACGATCAATGTGGTGCGGCGGCGCGATGCCGTTGAGGAGATCAAGGCGCTGGGTGGCGACGAGGTCATTTGCACTGAGGACGAGGACCTGGTGCAGCGTGTGGCTGAGACTGGAGGACGGGCTGGTGTCCACAAAGGCATCGACTGTGTCGCGGGCCATGTGGGTGCCCAGGTGTCCCAGGCATTGGCTCCGGGAGGAGAGGTCGTCGTCTACGGCGCGCTCTCCACCCATCGGCAGACCGACCCGGCAGCGCTGACGATCCCGCTGCAGGCACGCTCGGTCATCTACGGGACCAGAGCAGTCCGTGGCTTCTGGCTGAACCGCTGGTTCGGCACCGCCTCACCTGCGGATGCGCTGGACGCGCTGTCCGAGGTTCGCACTCTCGTCGCTGATGGAGTGCTGACCATCCCCCAGGGCCAGCCGTTCCCGCTCGAACGCTTCACCGAAGCCATCTCGCTCGCCGAAACGCCCGCACACGACGGCAAGCCACTCTTCGTCTTCGAAGATGGCCGAGACAAAGCCGACGGGTAGGACGCGGTAGTTGGTGGAGTTCCTGTAGTTCTTGGACTGTTCGGCCACCGTGTGATCGCGGGTGGGGACCAGGTGCCGTCCGCAATGAGCACGTTGTCCCGCCGAAATCGGCGCCTCGGTTGCAGTGCCGGGCGGGGGACCCATGTCGGCGACCACACGGTCGGCTGCCGACTTCGAAGTCCCGAACAGCAACGCGAGCTGGCGCAAAGTGAGGTGCGTACGCCAGTAGGCCGTTACCAGCGGCACCCGGTCAGCCAGGTGGGCCCGCGAAGCGGGGCGTCCGGCCCGCTGGGTGGCCGCCGACGGGGTCTACGGCGGGCTTGAACCACGCACGCGGATACGCGAGCTGGGCTCCACCCGTCCTGGGTGACTTGCCCCTCTTCGGACGATGTGCGATACGTGGAGAGGGCCCCTTCAGCGCTCGCCGAGGAACCCCTGCTGGCCGTCCTGGAAGAAGAGTGCCATGACAGGAGCGCAAGAGGCCGCCGGGCGCGTGATCACCGGACGTTACCGGCTTCTGCGTCGGCTCGGCACCGGCGGCATGGGACGTGTGTGGCTGGCGTACGACCAGGAACTGGCCTGCGAGGTCGCGCTCAAGGAGATCATTCTGCCGCCGGACGTCCCCGAATGCGAGGTGGGCTCCCGGATCGCGAGGGCCCGCGGCGAGGCCCGGCACGCCGCCCGACTGCGCAACCATCCGCATGTCGTCACCGTGCACGACATCGTGGAAGAGGACGGCCTGCCGTGGATCGTCATGGAATACGTCCCTGACGCCATGGACCTGGAGGCGGTGGTGCGCGAGCGGGGGCCGCTGCCGCCCCGCGACGTCGCCCGGATCGGTCTCGCGGTCCTCGACGCCCTGCTGGAGGGACACCGGCTCGGTGTTCTGCACCGGGACGTCAAACCGGCCAACATCCTGCTGACCAATCCGGGGCCCCAGCCCCCCTACCCGACAGAGGGCGGCGGCCGGGTGATGCTCACCGACTACGGCATCGCGCTGGAGCCGAGCTCCGGGGAGGACCGCCTGACCGCCCCCCTGGAGATCCTCGGGACGCCGCGCTTCATGGCCCCGGAGCGGGCCAACAGTCAGCCGCCCACCCCCGCCGCCGACCTGTTCTCACTCGGGGCCACCCTGTACTACGCCCTCGAGGGGGCCGGCCCCTTCGACCGCGACACCGCCCTCACCTCGCTGAGTGCCCTGCTGTTCGAGTCCCCGAGCCCGCCGCGCCGGGCGACGGAGCTGACCCCGGTCCTCGTCGGGCTGCTGGCCAAGGACCCCGCGGAAAGGATGGACGGTGAGGAGGCCGCCCGGCGGCTCGCCGCCATCGCCGACCAGCCCTACCCCTCCCCTTTGCAGCAACCGGCTCCCTCACCGGAGGTGCCGCCGCCCGAGCGGCCCCCCGTCTCGAAGCCGCCGCACCCCAAGGAATCGGCCCCGCCGACCGAGATCCTGTCGCTTGCCGAGCCGGAGGAACCGACCGGCCCGCCCCCGGAACCGCTGCCGCACAAAGGGGATGAGGCCCAGATGCGGCCCCGCCCCCCGCGGCCCAGAAACCGACGGGCCAGGCTCATTGCGGGGGTGGCGCTGGTGGCGCTTGCCGCGGCGGGCGGCGGCATCTACCTGGCACAGTCCCGTTCCTCGGGTCCTGAAGCCACCGCACCGTCCGTGTCCTCGGTCCAGGTCGGCAACTCCCCGGGCGGGGTGGCGGTGTCGCCAGACGGGCGCCGGGCCTACGCGACCAACTACTTCGACCCGGCTTCGGTGTCGGTGATCGACACCGCCACCGACCGCACCGTGGGCAACCCCATTCCCGTCGGCAACAAGCCGCAGGGGGTGGCGGTCTCCCCAGACGGGCGCCGGGCCTACGTGGCCAACTCCGGATCGGCTTCGGTGTCGGTGATCGACACCGCCACCAACCGCACCGTGGGCAACCCCATCGGTGTCGGCAAGAGCCCAATCGGGGTGGCGGTCTCCCCAGACGGGCGCCGGGCCTACGCGGCCAATGCCGGATCGGATTCGGTGTCGGTGATCGACACCGCCACCAACCGCACCGTGGGCAACCCCATTCCCGTCGGCGACAACCCGCAGGGGGTGGCGGTCTCCCCAGACGGGCGCCGGGCCTACGCGGCCAATGCCGGATCGGCTTCGGTGTCGGTGATCGACACCGCCACCAACCGCACCGTGGGCAACCCCATCGGTGTCGGCAAGAGCCCGGTCGGGGTGGCGGTCTCCCAGGACGGGCGCCGGGCCTACGCGGCCAATGCCGGATCGGATTCGGTGTCGGTGATCGACACCGCCACCGACCGCACCGTGGGCAACCCCATCGGTGTCGGCAGGAACCCGGTCGGGGTGGCGGTCTCCCAGGACGGGCGCCGGGCCTACGCGGCCAATGCCGGATCGGATTCGGTGTCGGTGATCGACACCGCCACCGACCGCACCGTGGGCAACCCCATCAATGTCGACGCGTACCCGGTGTGGGTGGCGGTCTCCCAGGACGGGCGCCGGGCCTACGCGGCCAATGCCGGCTCGGCCTCGGTGTCGGTGATCAAGTTCTAGCCCCCCTTTTCGCTTGGGGCGCGGAGTCGAGTTGGTCGCGGTGGGCCGGTGGTTTTCGGCTGTTGGCCGCCGGGCGGGCATGTCCGCGGCCCGACGCTGGGGTCGGGTTCTCCAAGGATCCTCGGGTCGTAGGCGGGCAGGGACAAGTACCGCAGGTCAGGTGGTAGGCCGTGGCAGGCGGCGAGGTGGGCGAACGCGCTGACAAGTCCGTGCCGCCATGGCCAGGTGGCGGCGATCCGTAGGCGGAGGTGGCGTCCGCCGCGGCTGATGCGGGCGGCTGCGGTGCCGGAGCACCAGCGCTGGACACGGGCGGAGGTGGTGCCCTTCTTCACGAAACCGGTGTCATCGACGACCAGTACGCCGTCCGGCTCGGCGACGTATGCCGACGCATGCTTCGAGGTCGTCGCGGACCTCGTCCGCATCCCAGTGGCCGCGGGACGGCAGGTGCTGCAGCCCGTCGGGGGTGGCGTGGCCGGGCGTACTCGGCGATCTGCCGACCATTGGGGCACACGATAGAGGGACGGCTCCGCAAAGACCGATCCACTACCGCCCCGGCCCCACTGCAGTCCCCACCTCCAGGCCGTTGACCAGCGAAGACACAGTGGTCTGGCGGTAGCGCCAAGCTGTGGTACTAAACTGACAAAAACGAGTAATCCATCACATCAAGCCAAGGGAGATGATCATGGCGACAAGCGCCCGGAAGCGCATCCGATACCTCGTCGGTGCGTTTTGCGCTGCTGCGCTGCTCGCCGGAACGGTGGGCGTGACGAGTGCTGAGGCAATGCCTCAGACAGCGAAGGCCACGGCGGAGTCGCCAAGCGCGGCATCAGACGTGCCCTGCGACGGCCCCCAGAACCCGCCGGGCTGTACCCCTTAGTGAGGCAACCGTCACTGACACGGCAGCTGTAGATCGTGATCTTGTAGTTGATAGTCATGTGGTTGCTGCTGCGGTGACCTCGTTCCAGCAGCGGTGACAGGCGGTAGCGCGATGCTGGTGCCGGCGTCGCCAGGCCGACCAGCGCGCGCAGGACGTGCGAAGTCGCGGCATGGCGTGGGCGGGACCCTGGCCCGGAGCAGAACGAGCAGTTCGGGCCGGGTGAATGGGAACAGCTCCAGCGCGGGTGACGCTCCGGTGGCACGGCTGCGGGCGAGGGTCGCGGCCAGGAGGGCGGCGGTGATCAGGCTCCAGCCCATCCATGAGTACCAGCGGGTCACCCAGGCCGTTTCTGATGGCTCTTGTCCGAGAGTTCATGTCGTCGCACCGCGAGACGCGCTTGCCCGGACCAAGCACTGATCCATCCACTCAGCAAGAGCCATCAGAAACGGCCTAAGGCATGGGGAGCCTTCCCCGGGTGTTGCGAGAACACGGTCATGTTTGTGCCCCGCCGACATGGAACCAGCCAGGAGCGGCTTCCCGAGTGGAACGAGCTGTACACGCCAACCATCAGAGGGTTGGTGGTTGCTTGGTGTCGTTGGCGGGGCGGTTCGATAAAGGCGCTCAATCGGGCAATAAGAGGGCCTTCTTGGACAGGCGTTGGTTGGCAACGTCACGATGCTGGGCGTGATCCCCGTCTTCCCGGACGACGAGCCGCAGTGGACCGAAAGCGGGGATGGTTCCGAGGAGTTCCCGTGCTGATTCAGAGCGCCCGGCAGGTTTGCGCCTCGCCCGGCAGTCCAGCGACCGCTTCGCCTCCTGTCCGCCTGACCCGGATGCATGTTGCGGGGCGGCTGGGCCGCTCTGCGACCATCAATCTCCCGTCGGGACAAGAATGCCGCATTCATGGCACATGACGCGCCCGGGACACCAGAAGCCGTGGATGCCCCAACCCGCCTGGCGAAGCGCCCTCCGATTCGCCGGAGGACACCCGAAGAGGCGCGGCACCCCCCGCGCACGGTCGCGGCGGCGGCCATCACCACGTCGGTCGGATTGGCCATGTTGGTGGCCGTCGGGGCGCTCATGCACCAGACGGTGCTTGTACCGCCGCTCGCGGCCACGATGGCGATCGTCACCGCGACCCCCGGCTCGCCTCTCGCGCAGCCCCGCCACATCATCGGCGGCCACATGCTGTCCTGCCTCGTCTGCTTCGCAGTGCTTACTTTCGGCTGGCACGGCCCTTGGGCCGCTGTCGTGGCCTGCGGCATCGCCTGCGGACTTGTGCTTGTGCTCAAGGCCGCCCATCCGCCAGCCATGGCGACCGCCGTCATGATCATGCTCACCGACCCGCCTGCCACCCGCTTCGTACCCCTGCTGGCCGCTGGCGCAGTGCTGCTCGTCGTGGTGCAGATGGTCTCCGCCCGTCTGCAGCGAGAGATCTATCCCACCTCCTGGTGGTGAGCTGGCACGGTCGTGAAACCGGCGAGGAGGTGACCGGCGTGCGCCTCTGAGGCACCCCCGGCAGGTCAGCCGGCACGCCCGGGATGAATTGCGGGACGGCCGCTATATAACTAGGTGATCTGCGAGTGCCCCAGGCAGGATTCGAACCTGCGCACACGGCTCCGGAGAGCAAGCAGAAGCCGCTGTTTCACGAGAGCACACCATGCGGGCATCAGGTCGCACCGAAATGTGGGGCTGACGGGCTGACCGAGCCTGGTAGGTACGATCGGACACTTCGTCCCGGTTCTCCTTCGCTGGATGTCCCCATGCTCGGTCGGGAGGACAAGAGAGAGTATCTGTCCAGCGTGAGGGCCGGCTCGCTTTCTGCGTGCGTCTGCTCGGACAGATGGTCCTCATGGAGGACCAGCGGCAACAGGATGATGTTCCCGCCGTGTGATGCCCTCATGAGCCCCGCCGGTTATCCCGGCTGCTCTTCGGGTCGGACGCTGGGGTGCAGCTTCCGACACCCGCTCGGGAGAGGTTCTTTTCCGAGGACGCCGTGACACTGGAGTCCGAACCCCATCAGGCGTTCGCCGATCGACGCGTCGACTTCGTCAACGAGCGACGCGAGTTCTTCTTCGCCACACCGTCCGAGATTCGAGCACTATTGGCAGACAGGGAAGGCGGCCTGCTTGAGTTCACGGAGGAACCCGCGGCTCTCGAGTACTTCCAGCGCCGTAGCCGCTGGCCGCACCAGAGCTGAATATGGTTGGAGGCGTCGGGGACAGCGGTAGCGGGTTGCTGTCGAACGCAGAGCCGGCCGGGCCGTCCGCGGCGCGACCTTGCACCTGCCCTCGGCTGCCGCGTCAACCGTCACCCTGCTCGATGTCCAGATGGATCGGACCCCGAAGAACGGGGCTGGGCCGGTACGGCGGCGGGTCGGCGACCAGCCTGGGGCGGTCGAGCCGGCGTACCAGCTCGGTCAGCGCGATCTGGGTTTCCCGCCGGGCCAGCGGGCCGCCGAAACACAGGTGGATGCCGCTGCCGAACCCCAGGTGCTGGTTGTCACGCCGATCCGGGTCGAAGCGGTCCGGATCGTGGAAGCGCTTCGGATCGCGGCTGCCTGAGGCCAGCATGAGCATGATCTGCGAGCCCTGGGGGATGACGGTGTCGGCGACGGTGATGTCGCTGTACGCCGCCCGCCAGGGAATGATGTGCACGGGGGGCTCGTAGCGCAGCAGTTCCTCGACCAGCGGCACGACGAGGTCCGGTTCGTCGCGCAGTCGCTGCAGCACCTGCGGGTGGCGCAGCAGCGTCAGCATGCCGTTGGTGATGAGGTTGACGATGGTCTCATGGCCGGCGATGAGGAGCAGTTTGGCGGTGGCGACGATGTCGGCGTCGGCCATCCGACCGTCGGGCCCGTCGTCGTTGGCCAGCCGTGACAGCAGGTCGTCTCCCGGCCGGCCGTGGCGCTGTTCCACCAGCTCGCCGAGGCACTGGCGCAAGTCCTTGCGGGCCTGTACGCCCTTGTCCAGTTTCTCCTTCGGGTCGGTCTTGGGGTTGTAGTCGATCGAGTTCATGATGTCGTTCACCCAGAGGTGGAACCTCGGCTCGTCCTCGCGTGGCACCCCGAGCAAGTGACAGATGACGGTTACGGGGAGCGGGAAGGCGAAATCGTCGACGACGTCGATCTGCTCCTTGCCCGCCAAATCGTCGATCAGGCTGCCGACGGTGGCGGTCAGGAAGCCTTCAAGTCCGGTCACCAGCCCAGGGGTGTGCGGGGGGCCGAAGTGACGCATCGCCATACGCCGCAGGCGATCGTGCTCGGGCGAGTCCATGTGGATGAACGACGACGTGGCCCCTCCCTCGGCTGAGGGCATCGGACGCGACAGATTGCGCACGTCGGAACTCAGATGCGGGTCATTCAGTACGTCCGTGATCTCGCGATGGGTGCTGATGACGTAGCTGCCGTCCTCCTGCAGAGCCACCGGCGTCTCGCGCAACTCGGCATACAGCGGGTAAGGGTCGGCCCGGGCGGAGTAGTCGAAGATCCGTCGCAGCGTGCCGGGCGTCCCGGTCGTGGTCGTCCGGCCTTCCTCCTGCCCATGCTGGTGCACGGCCGTGACGCGGCGCTCACCCGGGGCATGGCCTGTGACGACCACCGTGGCGCCCTGCGCGAGCAGGGCGGGGCCGGGGGAGTCGACGGGCACCGGTTTCATGCCGGCCGGCCGGTCCGGAGTGGGGCAGGGGGGCGGGAAAGGTGCGGCCGTCTCGATCAACCGTCGGTAGTGGTCCAGCCACTTGCCGTTGTTGAAGCTCACGGCAGCCGTGACGCGGCCCCGATAGCCATATGCGGTGACGAAACGGTGGTCGTCCAGCGATCCCTGGGTGACGACCACCTCGTCGGCGAAGGTCGGCACGCCGACGGACTTGATGTTGACGCCGAACTGGATCGACCAGAACAGCGGGATGGACAGGTGGGGCCAGCGGTCCGTCTGGGCGCTGACCATGTTGTGTGCCGCGACCTCTGCCTGCTCCACGGCGTTGGCCCAGTGCTCCATTGAGATGAGCCGGTCTCCGTAGAGGGGGTTCGGGCAACGTGCCACGTCTCCCGCGGCGAAGACGTCGTCGGTGACGCGGCCATTGTTGTCGAGGGCGCGGCAGCCCGTGTCACAGGTGATTCCCCACACGCCCGCCGCCAGTCCCGACCCCCGCAGCCACTCGGTGTTGCGGATGCTCCCGAGTGCCACCACCGCCACATCGGCCTCGACCGTACTGCCGTCGTCGAAGTGAGCACGGCGAAACCGTCCCTGCGCGTCGCCCTCCAGCCGGGCGACCTTGACACCGCACCGCAGGTCGACACCATGAGCGCGCTGCATGTCGGCCGCAACCTCGCCGATCATGGCGCCGAGCGCCCCGACCAGCGGGGCCGGCGCGAGTTCGGCGACGGTCACCGGGATGTCCCGTTCGCGGCAGATGGAGGCGATCTCGGAGCCGGTGAATCCCGCACCGATGACCAGCACACGGGAGGGCCCGGCGGCGAGGGCCCGCTGCAGGCTCTCGGCATGCTCGCGCGTACGTACGACGAACACTCCGTCCAGGGCCGCCTCGGACTCGACGAACCACGGCCGGGCCCGTACCCCGGTAGAGATCAGCACCCGGTCGAAGGGAACCTCGCGTCCGTCGGCGAGACGCACGTGGTTCGTCGCGAGGTCCAGCCCGCTGGCGGGCACGCCCAGCAGCCACTCCGCATCGATGCCACGACGGCGGGGCAAAGTGGTGCCCCCGGCCGGCACCCACCCGGTCAGTACTTGCTTGGACAGGGGAGGCCGGTCGTAGGGCTCGCCCAACTCGTCACCGATCATGGTCAACGATCCGGTGAAACCCTCGTCTCGCAGAGCCTCCGCGGCCCGCAGCCCCGCCAGCGAAGCCCCGACGACCACGATGCGGCCATCACGCTTGAACGCACGCAGGTTGTCGGCGCTGGTCATGACGGCGACGCTTCCGCCGGTGCGTGCCGCACCTCCAGCTGGTCGACCAGGATCGCCTGGACCGGGCAGGCCGCCGCAGCGCGTAGCACCTGGTCGCGCAGGGAGTCGTCGGGGTTCGGGTCGTACATGAGCGCTTCCTCACCGTGCATCCGGAACGCCTCCGGAGCCAGGAACGCGCACTGCGCGTACCCCTCACATCGGGAAAGATCAACGACAACTTTCACCCCGACCTCCACAGGGAGTGGGAGCTGCAGACCCTCAAGCCGGCGCCACTCCGGCGCGCAACGAGGGAGGATCCGGCCGCTGCCCACCCCTGCGAAGTGCGAGGGGGTGCACCGCGCTCGTCGGGTCTCCATGGGAAGAATTGATCATCGCGGCTACGGCGATCGGCGCCTGACCAGGGACGTATCCCTGGTTGCGGCTGCATTTTGGTTACGTAAGCGGCGCTCTTGTGGATTGCCGTTTCGACGGCAACCGTGTGGCACGGTGCGCCGGAATACCGTCAGAAAATCAGCGTAACAGCGGCACCGATACCGGCGAGTCCAGCGTTGATCGATCAGATAGCCGCAGGACAGAGACCCGGCCCTTCACTTCTTCGGCTGCCGGGGACACTCGCCTAGGATCTGTAGCAATCAAGCGCTGGCCAGGGCGGATGCCGACAGAAGAGGGCGGGAGTCGGTCTCGCTGACTCCCGCCCTCTCTCATTGTCTCTCGGTGTCCGCGACACACCTCCGACAGAGTCGGACTTGCGCCCGCTGCGCGACCCCGCTGCTCCCGACGAGGACGACGATCAGCGGTGAGACAGAGCATGGCGGGCAACACCTGCCTCGGTGTGCCTCTCCGCCTCGCGCGCACAGCAGCGTGATCAAATAGGGCATGGCATCGTCCTGGACTGGTAATCGGGTACGCCTACGCGCTATCGAGCCCGACGACTGGACAGCGTTCATGCGCTTCGCCGACGATGACGGGCGGCGAGGGAGCCGGCTGGATCTGCCGCGGTCCGCCGAGAGCTACCGTGCCTGGGCGAAGGAGCAAGCCGTTGCCAAGTGCGATGACGACCGCTTCCGGTTGGCAGTCGAAGCGACGGCCACGGGAGAGCTGGTTGGCACAGTCGGCTCGCATCGCACCGGCCCTCGTTCAGGCTGGTTCGAGCTTGATGTCACGATCGGCGCTGACCATCGGCGCAAGGGCTACGCGGCAGAAGCCGTAGTGCTGCTGCTGCGCTTCATGTTTGCCGAGCGGCGCTATCACAAATGCCTAGCAGCGATCTTCGCCCACAACGAGGCATCGCTGGCACTCTTTCGTCGGCTCGGTTTCACCGAGGAGGGGCGCTTGCGGGAACACGTTTTCTTCGCCGGCCGGCACCACGACCTCGTCATGATGGGCATGCTCGCCAACGAGTTCGACCAGCGACACACGATGAGCGAACCATGAGCTGGTCATCCAGACGTGTGCGGAAGGGCACTCGAACTTCGTCAACGTTCGCTGTTCGCTGGTGGATCCGGCCTGCTACCGAAAGCAGGACTGCCCTCAGCCGCGCAACGTGGCGCGCAGACGCAAGCCGACAGTTGCGAGACCTTCGAGGGTGGTGACCTGGTAGCTGGGTTCCGGCCCGGGCGGCTCGCTCAAGTGGTAGCAGCGGGCGGTCTGCGCAGTCAGGAGCGTCAGCATCGCCATGGCCAGAGCGGCTCCCTCGCAGCCATGCGGCCCGGTGCCGAAAGAGAGGAAGACCCCGGGTTTCGCCGGCGAGCCCGAATCATCGAGCCAGCGCTCGGGCTGGAACTGGTCCGGCTCGGAATATTCCCGTGCGTCGCGGTGGGCGGTGTAAGGGCAGACGAGAACGGTGGACCCGGCGTCGATGGTGTAGTCGGCGAGCTGAGTCTGTCGCGGGGCGCGCCGGGTCAGTAGCCAGCTCGGGGGGTACAGCCGGAGCACCTCACTCACCAGTGCCTGGGTGTATTGCAGGCTGCCGAGGTGGGTGCTGGTCGTCGCGGCCGGGTCCGCGGGCAGCGAGGCGGCTTCGGCCGCGACGCGGCCCGCTGCCTGGGGGTGCCGGGCCAGGTGGAGCAGGATCCATCCGGCTGCCCGGGAAGGGGTCTCGAAGGTGGCGACGGTGATTCCGGGGAGAGTGTCGAGGATGGCCTCTTCCGGCAGTAGGCCGTAGTGGGGGGAGGGCCGGAGCATCTGTCCCAGCATGTCGTCACCGAGCCGGCCCGATGAACGACGCCGACGGACGATGGGCCGCAAGGCGTCGGTGAAGGCGACTTGCTGCCGTGTGCGGAACCGCCGTGCCGGTGTGGGGATCCAGCGCGGCCATACCCAACGCGAGGGGCGTACGAGCACCTCCCGGGCCAGGAAGAGCTGTGAGGCATAGGGCAGCAGGGTGGGAGCGTCTTCGGAGAAGAGGTACCTCACGCCGATCTCTGCCAGGGCGTGCCGGACCGGGGGCAGAATCTCGACGTCCTGGCCCGTGGGCCACTGGTCGGCAAATCGAGCGGTCTGGGGCGCAATCTCACCGATCCGGGCTGCAACCGCCTGCGCACGTAGTCCGCGCATGCGCGCGGCGTGAGCGTGCGCACGCTCCTCGGGTGTTGGTGCTCCGCTCGACCGCTTCAACGGTGGGAAGAGAGGCGAGGATGCCTTGGGGAAGTCCTGCGCGCGGCGCAGGACTGCTTCACACGGCCCGGCCGCAGCGGCTACGTAGACACCCGGCTCCAGCTGCCAGACGTCCCCACACTCCTCAGCGCCACGGCGCGCCAATGCCAGCCGGTCGCGGCTCCAGGCCGCGAAGCTGCCTTCGGGCAACCGCGGCGGCTCATTCCTTCGGCCCATGAGATCGTCCCTGGCTCTCGTACCTGTCCAGGCCGATGCCGTCGGCAGCGTGGCTGGGAACTGGCGGGCGCCCAGGGGCGCCCGCCGACAGTGCGGTCAGTCCTAGTCGTCGCCGGCGTACGCATCCCATTCGTGGGCCCCGTACGCACCGTAGTGGCGGGTGAAGGACAGCTTGCCGAGCAGCTTGGCGATCATGATGCACTCCTCTCGCCTGTCTTCAGCACCAAAAGCCACGCATGACATATTCTCACACACAGCATATCTGCGATAAAGGGAATATTCCGGTCATCGCTCGCGCGCATTCACTACTGATCACCGCATTCGGGAACCGCGGTAGCGCCGCCGCAGAGGGCAGCAAGGGCAGCCGCGGATATGTCGTCGTTGTCGCCGGCCAGCAGCTGCGTCAACAGATGCCGTTCGTGGTCACCCCCGCCGAGATCCTGCGGTACAGCGAACTACCGCAGCCACCGCAACCCCTCACGGTCAGTAGCGTCCTTGTACGGCCCGGCAGTGGCCGGTCTGCCCCTCTGCGGCCGCTACGGATCAGAAGCTTCCCGCGTCACACCCGTGCAGATCTAGCGAGGAGCCACGAGGAAGCGTGGCGGCCGGCGGTTGCGTGGCCCACACGCTCCTCACACGTGATTGGTGCGCAACAACGAGAAAGAGCGGGAGACAGTGAGACTGTCTCCCACTCTTTCGTGTCGACATCCACCCTGGTCAGCGCTTGATCTCTGCGGATCCTGGGTGAGTGCCCCCGACAGGATTCGAACCTGCGCACACGGCTTCCGGAGGGCCTTCGGTCTCCGGCGTGTGCGCAGGTCATAGGCCGGCTTCCAACCGGCTGGCGTGATGCGGCTTGTCCACGAATAGTCCCCGGGCCGCCTTCTGATCCGTATCTCCACAGAGATCGGTCAGCGGGGGTTATAGAGGTCATCGTTCGGCCCCTGGGAGTGGCTGTCGGTCATGGTCGGTTGCTGGGGTTGCCGTACTTCGTTGCTGTACCGCTGGATCAGGTGCGTCGGACGACCACCACGGCGAGGTCATCGAGCTGGTCCAACGCGATTGCGGCGCCGAGGACTCGGTCAGCGATCTCCTCGGCGCTCAGCCCGTCGTGGAGGGCTTGGGCGGCCAGTGCTCCGGTTTGCTCCAGTCCGGCGTCGAGAGTGAGGTCTGGGCCTTCGACCACGCCGTCGGTAACCATGACGAGGGCGGTGGCCTTGTCCAGCGTGAAGGTGCCCTGCGGGTACTCGGCGTCCGGCAGGACTCCCAGGAGCGGACCGCCGGGTAGCCGGTAGATGTCGTGGCTGCCGTCCTCGTGGGCACACAGCAGGGGCACGTGGCCGGCGCTGGCGCCGGTGACCTGTCCGGTGCGGGGATCAATGTGCAGCATGGTGCGGCTGGCGAACCGTGGTGCGTCCATCGCGACGAGCAGCTGATTGGTGTGCATCAGCACGATTCCGGGGTCCGGCTCGCGGTTGGCGATTGCGCGTATGGCGCCGCGCACCTGCCCCCATGTAGGCAGCCGCATCCACGTCGTGCCCTTGGGCGTCGCCGATCTGCAGATGCACCGAACCGGCGGGCATGAGGAAGGCGTCGTACCAGTCTCCGCCGATGTCCAGCCCGGCGCGGCAGGGCTGGTAGCGGGCGGCGACCTCCAGGCCGGACGGGCGCTCGGGCAGCGTCGGGAGCATGCTCCGCTGGACCGCCGTGGCCAGCTCGATCCGGGCCTGCTGCAATCTGATGCGCCCCAGCGCCTGGCCTGCGAGCTCGGCCAGTGTGAGGTCATCATGCACATTCAGCGAGTGCACCCACACCAGCTGTTCGCCCCCGGCCGCAGGCGTCGACCGCGCCTCTACGAGGGTGACCAGAGACACCTGCCGGGCCTGGGAAGCTCCAGCACCCGCATCGCCAGCTGCTGCTTGTTCGCGTAGGCCACGATGCGCTTGACCACGGAGCTCTGACGTGCGGGCACCAGCTCCCATATGTAGCTGCCCACACTCTGTGCGGCCGGCCGGTCGAGCGCCTTGGCCATCGCGTCGTTCAGGGAGCGGATGATGCCGTCGGGGTAATGCAGAGCTGACGGCTCGGCCCGTCGAAGGAGATCGTCCGAAAAGTCCACCCGTCGCTCCCTCGCGATCGTCGAGCGAGCATCCTCACGGCTCCAAGAATTGCATTACGGCTATTTCCACACAATGTGGATCCATTACGCTGAACCATCTCTGAGCTGCTCTTTTCGCCACGACTACCGAGCCCACTCGTCTTCTGAAAGCAATCGATGCGAGGCGCAGCCATCAGCGAGGTCGGCGGAGCGGGTTTGGTCGGGAGCCGCTTTGGCGCGAGTGATCATGGCCCCGTAAGCTTCCGGCGCGTCGGGCAGTGTGTGGACCTGCCCGGTAAAGCACGACGTTGGGGCCATGATCTTCGAGGCTCGTGCCAAAGCGGCTGGCTTTAGTACGGCCGCTTTGCTGTGACCGTCAGCAATAGATGGCCAGTCGTGGTGAGAACGCCGCAGGTGAGCGGACGATTGTCAACTACGGTTGGCCATTTTGAGCAGTGCAAGCTGGCAAACGTGGACCGCTTTACCTCGTTCGGCCCACAGCGGTCGCTGCGGCGGATGAGTCGCGGTGTCATGACACTGCGCCCCGCGCTCAGAGCGGATGCGCGGCGGGTCTCGCGCTTCAGACGGGCGAACCCGTGCAAGTCAGCTTCGGAAGGTGGAGACAGTGACGCAGTTCAACAAGGGCGATCGTGTGGAGTACCAGGGGCAGGACAACCAGAAGCACACCGGAGAGATCCGGCGTATCCAGGGTGAGTCGCCCCAGGCGAGGTACACCGTCCGCGACGAGAGGACCAAAGCGGAAGAGCAGGTCGAGGAGCGGAAGATCGAGCGGTCGCTGTAACCACAGCATCGTGATGAGTCGCCCCCCTGCGAGGGTGGGCGACTCATCGGCGTGAGGGACTTGCTGTCCGGCAGCCGGCGTATCGAGGATCTGCTTCGCGAGTACGAATGAAACGCAGGCTGCCCGTGTCCGAGGCTCCCGGCATCCTGCCCACGGGCCCGGTCGTTTCCCGGTCTCATCACTGCGTGGTGGCCTGTCGGGTCGGCAGGGTGATCACGAGTTGCGTGGGGCCGCCTAGAGCGCCCGCCAGGCAACGCCCTGATGGTGGCCACTCTTCCGGTGTGGCCGATGAGAAGGACAGCGATGGCGGTTCGATCCAGCGCCGGCCGTGGGACCTGATGGTGTCCACTGTCGTGCGGGAGCTCTCCGGCCTTGCTGTCTGCGGGGTTGTCGCCCTGGTGTTCTGGCCGTTCGGAGGGCCGCCTGACTCCCCTTTTTTCCTCGCCATCCCTGCCCGGCGGGGCCCGTGGGCGAGCTGTACCGCACGGGGCCGCCGCGTCGCCTCGCCGCTGCAGTCGCCCTCCTTGCGACGATGACGGTGATCACGCTTTTCGGCGCAGCAGCGGGCTGGGTCTTTCGACCGCTGGCTGACCACAAACTCGGTCTCTTGGCAGGCTTCTTTGTCGGTGCACCTGTCGCCGGAGTTCCGCAGCAGCGGTAGTGGCATAGTCGCCGAAAACCCGGTTTGAGCTGCGGAAATGCCGCATGGCCCAGTGGCGGGGTGTGTCACTAG